>DASYOJ010000070.1:0-3513 GCA_036007925.1 Candidatus Nanopelagicales bacterium | reverse complement strand
TCGGCTGACGCGACCACGAGCGAATTCGCGGCGGGATCCGTTGTGCCGATCGGTGTTGAGTCGTTCACCTTGTTCGCAGTCTGGGTGCCGACCGGGTCGCTGATCACCTACGACGCCAACATCGGAGCGAACGATGCATGCATCGATGCCGGAGGGGCCGACTTACCCGCGGGCGAAGGCCGACTGAGTACGGATCTCAATCCCACGAATCTGGCCACTACCGCACCGTGCTCTCCCGACAATGACCAACTCGAACTTGCGGGTTGGGCGGTAACCCCTGAGGGCAATGTCTCCTACGAACTCGGCGAGCGGGTGGCGTTCGACGCGGGAACCCAGCGGACGCTGTACGCCGTGTGGCAGCCGACGCTCGAGTCGAGATGTGGCCAGAGCGTCAGGAGCAGGATCTTTACGTTCTCGTGTATGGACTTCGGTGATGTTCCGGTCGGCTGGCGATCAACGCTGGAGGTCCGCATCACGAATAACAGTCCTGGCGCGTGGAGTATGACTGTTTTTCCCTTCGCCGATACGACCGAGACATCGAACGGAATCCTCGAGCGAGTGAGGTTCCGAGAGCCTGACGAGTGCGATCCCGGTACCGGAGCACTCTCTGCTGGAGACTCGTGCATCGTGCACTACGCGTGGACACCGGAACGGCCCGGTCCGATGGGTCCGGTTGAGATGACTGTGTGCGCAAGCCTTCTCCAATGCAACAGGACCCCGGCAGGCGAAGGGTTGCGGGGTAACGGCTATGTCCCAGAGCCACAGCCAGAGCCAGAGTCTGAAGAGCCGGCGAGCACCCCCGACGAGGAGGTGGTCGAGACGCCGCAAAGCATCGAGATCACCGGTGACGCCGTCGACATCCAGAGTGCGAGTGGCGGGCAACTTGTCAGACTCCAGGTCACCGGCGTCGCGACAGGGTTCGAGGAAGGCGATGTAGTTGTGCCCTGGCGAGGTGCGCCCGGTGAAGAACCATTCGCGGAGTCGATCCGCCTCCCGCAGGTGCAAGCCGATGGGACTTTCACCTGGCAGCGACGCACTGGAAAGGGCACAACCGAGATCGTCTACTTCACCAGCCAGGATGGTTCGGTGCGCAGCAACTCGATCACGTTCCAGGATGCACCCGTCGAACCGTCCATCTTCATCGAGGGTGAGCGGGGGGATGTTCGAGGAGCTTCGAGGGTCATCGTTACGGGAAGTGCGGTTGGTCTATCCGGGGGTGATGTAGTGGTTCCGCGTTTTAGGCTCCCCGGTCAAACTACCTTCAGCGTGGGAGAGGCTCGCCCCACAGTGCAGCCCGACGGATCCTTCGCTTGGCAGCGCAAGAGTGGCACGAGGATCGATGTCTATTTCACCAGCGAGGACGGCTCGGTGCGCAGTAATCGAATCACTCTTCCAGCACCGTGATCCCAGAGAGCCCCCGGTCAGGATTGAACTGACGACCTACCGCTTACAAGGCGGTTGCTCTACCACTGAGCTACAGGGGCGTTGAAGCAGTGAGCGGCACCCTCGCGGGCAGTGAGAACACTACCGGCGTGGGTGCCGATCGATTCGCTTCCCCCGAGTCGAAGCCCTAAGAACGACGACGACGCAGCGGACGTTCTAGCTGGCCCAGATGGGTGCAGTGAGCTGGGTCCCGAAAGGAAAGTTGGCTGACCCACGGTCAGTTAGTTGGTGATCTGATATCCCATTCGAGCCACTTGCTAGTAAGTCCCGTCTTTGCCCGACCCACTGACGAAATTCGACCTGACCAAATCGCCATTCGAGCACCTTCGCGACTTACAGTGTTGACGTCCTGGTTGGAGGAAAGGGCGCGGTCCGCGCACTGACTGTGGCGGTCGTGATGGTGTTGGCGTCTCTCGTGGCCGTTCCAGCCCCAACTTCGGCGCACAGTGCACCCACCGCGAAGGAGTATCAACTTCGAGCCTGCGTCCACAAGAAGCCCAAGGCCGTTCGGATCGCCGTTGTTCCCAAGAAGTGCAAGAAGCGTGAACGGGCCGTGCGGATCAACACCACGGTCACTCAGCCAACTCCGGCGATCCGCTACGGAGTGGGGGCACCCGCGCCTTCGCTTGGTGTGGATGGCGACTTCTACGTCGACACTGCGAACTACGTCTTCTACGGGCCTCGCGTGGCGGGGAACTGGGGAGTTGGACAGAGCCTGGTGGGGTCGACCGGACCGACGGGGCCTGCTGGACCTTCTGGGCCGCAGGGACCTGGCGGGCCAGCCGGAGCAACGGGTCCTGCCGGTCCGACGGGTGCAACGGGACCGGCGGGAGGGTTCGGTGCGTACGGCAGTTTTTACGACGAGAACGATGTGAACATGACGACCACTGCTCAGTCGTTACCGCTAACGACAACCGATTTCGCTCAGGGTGTCTCTGTGGTCGATGGGTCAGAGATCAAATTCGCCAACGCGGGGAAATATAATGTTGCCTTTCGCTCCAACTGCTCAACTCGTCCAATAGCCGATGCGTTGTGACGATCTGGCTCTCCAAAAACGGTCAAAACGTCGCATGCTCGGCTGGTCAAATGCGACTCGAAACCAACATCGACACCGAACGTGCCATCGCCGCATGGAACTACTTCGTCGATGTCGCCGCGAACGACTACATTCAAATGTTTGCGACCGCAGACACAGCGACGGCGGGGGATGTCGTAGTTCTCGCAGATGACACCGCTAGTCCCCAGATCCCCTCAACCATTCTCACGGTGAATCAGGTCGGCTAGCGGGCTTTCCGTTCCAGGGCTTCATGGGGTTTCCGTAGGATCCAGGGGTGATCTGCCGTGGGCACTGAAGTTCTCCTGCTTGTGCTGGTGGTGGCCCTGATTGCGGCTAACGCCGTATTCGTGGCGGCTGAGTTCAGTTTCGTCACGGTCGATCGGCCGAGCGTGGAGCGGTTGGCCGAGAGCGGTGATCGGCGTGCTCGCAGCCTTTTGGCTGGTTTGCGCACTCTGTCCACCCAGATGTCCGGGGCTCAACTGGGCATCACGATCACGAGTCTGGTGGTCGGCTTTATCGCCGAACCGTCGATTGCTGCGCTATTGCTCGGTCCGCTTCAGGGTCTTGGGTTATCTGAAGGCGCTGCGCTTCCTATAGCTCTGACGCTGGCACTGATCATCGCCACGGGGTCCCAAGCGATCTTCGGTGAGCTGGTGCCGAAGAACTGGGCGATTAGCGAGCCCGTGCGCGTGGGCCGCGCGGTGGCGAGTTTGCAGCGAGGGTTCACCTCGTTATCCGGTCCGCTGCTTCGGGTGCTGCACGGATCGGCCAACTGGATCTTGCGCAAGATCGGTGTGGAGCCACAGGAGGAACTTGCCTCAGCTCGATCGCCGGAAGAGTTGTTGTCTTTGGTCAGCCACTCCGGAACGTCGGGAACATTGGACGAAGCCACCGCGGAGTTGGTGACCCGCTCGATCGAGTTCGGCGAACGCACGGCTTCCGACGTCATGACACCGCGGCCGCGCGTGATGTTCGTGGAGACGACGGATACCTGCGCGTCAATCATGGATTTG
>DASYOJ010000069.1:0-6668 GCA_036007925.1 Candidatus Nanopelagicales bacterium | reverse complement strand
TGCTGGAACGGTGCGCAAAACTGTCCAATGAAATGGGCGGCGGTTCGATGACCGGTCTGCCGATCATCGAGACCAAGGCTAACGACGTATCAGCCTTCATCCCGACCAACGTCATTTCGATCACCGACGGGCAGTGCTTCTTGGAGTCTGACCTGTTCAACTCCGGTGTTCGCCCAGCCATTAACGTCGGCATTTCCGTTTCTCGTGTCGGTGGCTCTGCGCAGCCGAAGGCGATGAAGAAGGTTGCCGGACAGTTGCGCTTGAACCTCGCGCAGTTCCGCGAGCTCGAAGCCTTTGCTGCGTTTGGTTCGGACCTTGATGCAACATCTAAGGCTCAACTCGCCCGCGGATCGCGTCTTGTCGAACTGCTCAAGCAGGCCCAGTACCAGCCGCAATCGATGGAACGTGAGGTGGTCTCGGTGTGGGCCGGCACTACGGGGCGTCTCGATGACGTTCCGGTCGAAGACATTCGCCGGTTCGACGCGGAGTTCTTGGACTACATCGAGCGCAGCAAGTCGGAAGTCTTCGATGCGATTCGTTCTACAGCGGACCTGTCCGATGACACTGTCAGTGTTCTCGAAGGTGCGATCGCTGAATTCAAGAAGCAATTCACCACTTCCTCTGGGGAACTGCTCGTCAATGACGAGCCGGTCGAAGCCCTCGAGGATGAGGAGATCGACCCGACCCAGATCAAGCGTTCGGTTCGGGGCTGATCCATGGGTGCGCAGCTCAGGGTCTTCCGCCGACGGATTCGCTCCGTCCAGGCGACCAAGAAGATCACCAAAGCGATGGAGTTGATTGCGTCCTCGCGGATCGTCAAGGCGCAACAACGCCTTGACGCCTCGATGCCGTATCTGACCCAACTCGTCGATGCGGTTTCCGCTGCAGCTTCGCACGCTTCCGATGTGTCCCAGCATCCGCTCACCTCACGTGCGGAAAAGCAAGAAAGCGCAGCAATCCTGCTCATCACTGCTGACCGCGGCCTCGCCGGTGCATATTCCACGAACGCCATCAAGGAAGGCGAGGCGCTCACCCGTAATCTGAACGAAAAGGGCATGTCGGTCATGCCCTATGTGGTGGGCCGTAAGGGAGTCTCGTACTACCGGTTCCGCGGTCGCGAGATGGGTGGCGAGTACACCGGATTCACCGACCAGCCCACCTATGCCGATGCCAAGCGCATCGGTGAAGACCTGCTGAAAGCTTTCCACGGTGACGAAAACGGTGAGGGAGGAGTCGACGAGATCCACGTTGTCTCCACCCACTTCGTCAATATGGGTACGCAGGAGACCAGGGTTCGCCGGATCCTGCCTCTCGAGGTGGTCGACGAAGTTGTCGACACATCTGAAGACGGCATGCCGTTTCCGCTGTATGAGTTCGAGCCCAGTCCCGAGGCGGTCCTCGACGCACTCTTACCGCGGTACATCGAGCAAATGGTGTACTTGTCGCTGCTGACCTCTGCTGCATCAGAGCACGCCGCTCGACGCCGCGCGATGAAGTCGGCGACTGACAACGCTGAAGAACTCATCCGCTCCCTAACCCGTCAGGCCAACCAGGCACGGCAAGCAGAGATCACCCAGGAAATCAGCGAGATCGTCGGCGGCGCCGACGCCCTCTCGGCTTAGGACGTAACGCCCACAAAGCAAGCACACGGACAAGGAAGAGGAACGACAATGACCGCAACGACTGAGACCACCACCGGCGTTGGGCGCGTTGCCCGCGTGACAGGCCCGGTCGTCGACGTGGAGTTCCCCGCCGACTCCATGCCCGAGCTGTATAACGCGCTGACCGTCGATGTCTCCTTCGACCAGGGTGACGAGGGTGGTGGTGCCCAACGGCTCACACTCGAGGTCGCCCAGCACATCGGTGACAACATGGTGCGCGCCATCTCGATGCAGCCCACCGATGGCCTGGTGCGTGGTGCTCCGGTGACCGATACCGGGAATGCCATCACCGTGCCAGTAGGTGACGTCACGAAGGGCCACGTCTGGAACACCCTCGGGGTGCCGCTGGATGTGGAGGAATCTTCGCTAGACATCCAAGAGCGCTGGAGTATCCACCGTCAGGCACCGGCCTTCGATCAGCTTGAGTCCAAGACCGAGGTGTTCACCACTGGCATCAAGGTCATCGACCTGCTCACTCCATACGTTAAAGGCGGCAAGATCGGCCTCTTCGGCGGTGCCGGTGTGGGCAAGACGGTGTTGATCCAGGAGATGATTTACCGCGTTGCCGAGAACTTCGGCGGTGTTTCAGTGTTCGCGGGGGTGGGGGAGCGCACCCGCGAAGGTAACGACCTCTTCCTCGAAATGACCGAATCTGGAGTCATCGAGAAGACCGCGTTGGTGTTCGGCCAGATGGATGAACCCCCGGGCACCCGGCTGCGCGTTGCTCTGGCGGCGCTCACGATGGCTGAGTACTTCCGGGATGTACAAAAGCAGGACGTGCTGTTGTTCATCGACAACATCTTCCGCTTCACCCAGGCCGGTTCGGAGGTTTCCACGCTGCTCGGCCGCATGCCGTCCGCGGTGGGCTACCAGCCGACCCTCGCCGACGAGATGGGACAGCTCCAAGAGCGCATTACCTCCACTCGTGGCCACTCGATCACCTCGCTGCAGGCGATCTACGTTCCCGCTGACGACCTCACCGACCCGGCGCCTGCCACCACGTTCGCCCACTTGGACGCCACCACGGTGCTCTCACGGCCGATTTCCGAACTCGGCATTTACCCAGCCGTGGATCCGCTGGATTCCACCTCGCGCATCTTGGACCCGCGCTACATCGGCGAGGAGCACTACGCCGTCGCTGCTCGGGTCAAGGAAATCTTGCAGCGTTACAAGGATCTGCAGGACATCATCGCGATCCTTGGTATCGACGAACTCTCCGAAGAAGACAAGATCATCGTCGGCCGTGCCCGGCGTATCCAGCGCTTCTTGTCGCAGAACATGTTCGTGGCGGAGGCCTTCACCGGTCAGCCCGGCTCATTCGTGCCGATCGAGGAGACCATCGCTTCCTTCAAGAAGTTGGCCGAAGGTGAATATGACCACCTTCCTGAGCAAGCCTTCTTCATGTGCGGTGGCATCGAAGATGTCGAGCGCAAGGCTGCTGAGTTGGAGAAGCAGTAACCATGGCTGAATCCGGGACCCTCGAGGTAGCCGTCGTCTCAGCCGAGCGCTTGCTGTGGCAAGGCGAGGCAAAGTCGGTCGTGGCCAAGACACCCGAAGGTGAGATCGGGATCCTGCCTGGTCACGAGCCGGTGTTGTCCTTGCTCGTGGAAAGCCCCCTGCGCATCGAAGAACCCGACGGATCCAAGTTGTTGGTTGCGGTGCACGGCGGGTTCTTCTCGGTCGATTCCGGCAAGGTGAATGTGATCGCCGAGATCGCTGAGTTGGCCGAGGACATCGATCTCGAGCGGGCCCAGGCCGCGCTCGCCAAGGCCCAAGCAGCGGCCGAGGACGAGGACGCCTCGGCCCTGAAGCGCGCCGAAACCCGGATTACCGTCGCTGGCGCCGCCAAGTCCCTCCACTAACCCCCTGACGTTTCCCCCGGATTCCGGGGGATTCGCTTCGCTTCCCCCGGAATCGACCAAAGGCTGCGCGTATTCCCCGGAATCCGGGGGAAACGCGTGGGGGTGTGGGGTGGAGGCGGCTAGGAGCGGGCTCCGGGCTGCCAGAGGACGTCGTTGCCGGCATTGGCTACCCGCGCCAGAATAAAGAGCAGATCGCTGAGCCGATTCAGGTACGTGGCGGTGAGCGGGTTCATGCCACCGTGGTACATGTCCAGGGCTGACCACGTGGTGCGTTCCGCCCGGCGAACCACCGTTCGTGCCACATGGAGGTGTGCCGCGGCGATCGACCCTCCCGGGAGCACAAAGGAGCGCAAGGGCTCGAGGCGCCCGTTGTACTCATCGCATGCTTGCTCAAGGGCTTCGACGTAGGAGTCGGTGATCCGCAGTGGCGGATGCTCGGGGTTTTCCACAACCGGTGTACACAAATCAGCACCGACGTCGAAAAGGTCGTTTTGGATAGAAGTCAACAGCGCTCTGACCTCATCGTCGACGCCGTCATGCGCAAGGACCACCCCGATGGCGCAATTCGCCTCGTCAACATCGGCATAGGCCCGCAGCCGCGGGTCATTCTTTCCGGTACGGCTCATATCTCCGAGGGAGGTGGTGCCGTCGTCGCCGGTTCTGGTGTAGATGCGCGTGAGATTGACCATTGCTCGACCCTACGGCAGACGCGGCCTGCTCGCTCGTACGATGCCGACGTGGAAGCTCTCAGCGTGGTCGGCGGCAGTCGACTATCTGGCTCCGTTCGCGTTAGTGGAGCAAAGAACTCAGTGCTGAAATTGATGGCGGCTGCCTTGCTCGCCGAGGGGACTACGACGATCACGAACGTCCCGGACATTGTCGATGTGGAAATCATGTCCGAATTGCTCCGGCGGCTGAATTGCCAGGTGGAGCAAGATTCCTTGGCCGGAATCGTGCGCATCGGTGTCCCCGAGCGCCCCCACCACCGGGCCGACTATGACCTAGTTCGCAAGATGCGGGCATCCATCTGTGTGCTGGGACCGCTTATCTCGCGGTGCGGTGAGGCAGATGTGGCGTTGCCCGGTGGAGACAACATCGGATCGCGGGGCCTAGATCTTCACATCGACGGATTGCAGCGGATGGGTGCGGCGGTTGTGAACGAGCATGGTTACCTGATCGCGACATCCGAACGCCTACGCGGAGCCGAAATCTGGTTGGACTTTCCAAGCGTGGGGGCAACCGAAACCCTTGTCATGGCGGCAGTGCGAGCCGAGGGACGTACCGTCATCGATAACGCTGCCCGGGAGCCGGAAATCATCGATATCTGCCAGATGTTGGTGGCGATGGGCGCCTGCATCGAAGGGATCGGCACATCCACGCTGACGATCGATGGCGTTCAAGAGTTGCGGCCCGTTGAACATCGTGTGGTTCCTGATCGGATCGTGGCCGGAACGTGGGCGGTTGCCGCGGCGATTACCGGAGGCGATATCGAAATTGAGGATGCCGACCCCGATCATCTGCGGATCGCGTTGGACAAGCTCTCCACCGCCGGAGCTCAGGTTGAGATGTCCGAGGGGGGCATTCGGGTCCGCATGGATCGCCGGCCAAAAGCCGTGGATATTGTCACGTTGCCGTACCCGGGTTTTCCCACGGATTTGCAACCGCAGTTCATTGCGCTGAATTCCATTGCCGACGGGGCTGCACTGGTCACCGAGAACCTCTTCGAGGCTCGGTTTCGCTTCGTCCGTGAACTTGCCCGGCTCGGGGCCGATGTGCGAACCGATGGTCACCATGCGCTGATTCGCGGTAAGTCCGGGCTTTCGGGGGCTCCCGTGGAAGCCACGGATATCCGCGCGGGTGCTGGCTTGGTGCTCGCCGGATTGGTCGCCGAGGGCCGGACGGAGATCTACGGGGTCGCCCACATTGATCGGGGATATGCCGGTCTCGTGGGCGACTTGCAACGGCTCGGGGCCCAGGTGGAGCGCATTAACGCGTAAGGAGTTCGCGGGCCCGCTGTTCGTCTTGTGGCCAGACCATAACCCGCGGTCCATCCAACGTGGTCGCCAAGTTCGCCCGGATGCCGGCGTCTTCCAGGCGCCGGCGCACGATTTCTCCGTCGATGTAGGTAGCCGGTGACGCGATCGGCAAGAGCATCCCGTATTCATCGGCCGATCCCGGCTTTGCCGCAGCCGCCACGACGGAGGAGCGCTTGTTGTTGAATGCCCATCGCAGTATCAGGACCAAAATCCCGATGGCGACCAAAGCGATCATCGGCCCGAAGGCGTAGGAGAACGAGTTGGCCATGGGCACATGTTGGCCCGCTTGCGTCCGAAGCGCCACTTTTGGGGCACTGCTGCACGTACCCTGGTCAGGTGAGTGGCAAGGGGACCGGGCCTGACCGTCCATGGTTGATGCGCACCTACGCCGGACACTCCTCAGCTTCGGCAACTAACGAGTTGTTCCGGCGCAATCTTTCCAAGGGCCAAACCGGACTGTCGGTGGCTTTCGACCTTCCTACTCAAACCGGATACGACCCCGATTCCCCCATGGCGGCCGGTGAGGTCGGCAAGGTCGGCGTCCCTATCGCCCACCTGGGCGACATGCGCCGGCTGTTCGAAGCGATCCCGCTCGCTCAGATGAACACCTCGATGACGATCAACGCCACCGCTATGTGGCTGCTCGCCTTGTACGTGGTGGCTGCAGAGGAGCAAGGTGCACAGCCGGGTGAGCTGCAGGGCACCACACAAAACGACATCATCAAGGAGTACCTGAGTCGAGGGACGTACGTCTTTCCTCCTGAGCCGAGTTTGCGGTTGATAACAGACACGATCGTGTACTCGGTCCGCGAGATTCCGCGGTGGAACCCCATCAACATATGCAGCTATCACTTGCAAGAGGCCGGTGCGACTCCTACTCAGGAAATCGCCTATGCAATGGCGACGGCTATCGAGGTGCTTGACCGTGTTCGCGCGAGTGGAGTGGTAGCCGAAGATGACTTCGGCTCGGTGGTTGCTCGGATGTCCTTCTTCGTGAATGCGGGTGTGCGTTTCGTCGAAGAGATGTGCAAGATGAGGGCATTCGTCGAGATGTGGGACACAATTACTCGCGAGCGTTACGACGTGCGCGATGCAAAGCAGCGCCGGTT
>DASYOJ010000068.1:0-3172 GCA_036007925.1 Candidatus Nanopelagicales bacterium | reverse complement strand
CCGCTGGCTTGGCGCGATCAGCAGTCAGGGGCATCAATCGTTTGCCCTCGCCGCCAGCGAGGACCATTGCTAAGACGTGCGGCTCAGCGCCCACCTTCCCAGGGTAACGGTCACCGAGGGGGTGATGCCTAGGCTTTCGTCTCATGCGGGTAGAGATGCTGACAAAGGAGTGGCCGCCGGAGAATTACGGCGGCGCTGGGGTTCATGTCGAGCACCTCGTCACGCAATTGAGGGAATTTGCACACGTTGATGTCCACTGCTTTGGTTCCCCGCGCACCGATGCCACGGCCGCCCCGGTACCTACGTTCCTCGCTGATGCGAACCCATCTCTCCAGACGATGGGGGTGGATCTTTCGATGGTCGCTGACCTGAAAACTGATGCAGACATCGTTCACTCACATACGTGGTACGCGAATCTCGCTGGCCACGTTGCCGGACTCTTATACGAGATTCCCCATGTGCTCACCGCGCATTCGTTGGAGCCACTACGCCCATGGAAGCGCGAGCAACTCGGCGGTGGCTTCGCTGTTTCCTCCTGGATCGAAGAGGCGAGTTATCTCGGCGCGGCTGCAGTGATCGCGGTCAGTGAGGGCATGCGGCAAGACATCATGGTGAACTACCCGCAGGTCGATTCCGATCGCATCCATGTGGTGCACAACGGCATCGATACCGAGGTCTATCGACCCGTCGAATCCACCCGGGCCCTCAAGCGCTATGGCATCGACGCGCACCGACCCTTCGCCCTCTTCGTTGGACGCATTACTCGCCAAAAGGGTTTGATCCACCTGCTGCGGGCAGCACGACACTTCGAGGCAGACCTCGCATTGGTCATGTGTGCATCCTCACCGGACACACCACAACTCGCCGAGGAAATAGCGCAGGCTGTTGCCCAGTTACGTTCCGAACGCGGTGAGGACTCGGTGGTGTGGATCGAGGACCAGGTAGATCGAACCGACTTGATCGAGCTGCTTTCCCACGCGCGCCTGTTCACCTGCCCGTCCGTATATGAGCCGCTCGGCATCGTGAATCTCGAGGCGATGGCGTGCCAAACACCGGTCGTGGCCAGCGCTGTAGGTGGCATCCCCGAGGTAGTAGTCGACGGCGAAACCGGTCTGCTCGTCCCTTACGAGCCCCACGATGTGCCGACCTTTGAAGCGAACTTCGCCGCTGCGGTCAACGACATCGCATCTGATGAAGGACGTGCACGGCGCATGGGAGAACGCGGTCGGCAGCGAGCCGTACGCGATTTCACCTGGCGGGCCATCGCCGAGCGCACCGTCGATGTCTACCGCTGGGCGATCGAGCACCCGCATGAGTGATCTCGTCGAGCCGATCCCGGGCATCAAGCCCGCGCCGCACCGCACGCTGTGGATCGGATACACCCTTTACCTGTTGGGGTCGTTCACCTTTGCCCTGAACGGGACCGTCTCCAAGGCGATATTGCTCAGCGGGCTGGACTCAGCACGCTTAAGCCAACTGCGCGTCACGGGGGCGTTCATCTTCCTTCTCGTCTTCGTCGCTATCAACCGCCCGCAGCGTCTTCGGATCCACCGCGATGAATGGGTACCGCTCATCGCCTACGGGATCCTCGGTGTTGCCATGACGCAGTACCTATTCTTCGTGGCACTGCAATACCTGCCCGTCGGCGTCGCGCTCCTCATCGAGTTCACCGCACCTGTTTTCGTAGCCCTGTGGTTTCGCTTCGTGATGAAGGAACCCACCAGGCGCATGGTCTGGCTCGCTCTCATGATCGCGCTGCTCGGTCTTGCACTCGTGGCCGAAGTGTGGCGGGGCTTCACGTTCGATGCGATCGGTCTCCTGGCCGCTCTCGGTGCAGCCTTCGCGCTCAGCACGCATTACTTGATCACCGACCGTCAGATGCGCCAGCCCGAACCACGCGACGCCGTCTCACTAACGATGTGGGGCTTCGGATTCGCGTCGTTGTTCTGGGTAATCGCCCAACCGTGGTGGTCTTTCCCATGGTCGGAGTTCACTGGGGTAAGCGATCCGGCGCTTGGCACCTTGATCGGAAATCGGCCACTGTGGTTCCTCAGTGCCTGGATGATCATCTTGGGGACGGTGGTGCCCTTCTGGCTTGTCGTCGCCTCCATGCGTCATCTGCGCGCATCCCAAGCTTCGGTGGTCGGTTTGACCGAACCGCTGCTGGCGATCATCGTCGCGTGGATCGTGCTCAGCGAATCGCTCACGGCCGTTCAACTGCTCGGCGGGGTCTTCATCTTGCTCGGAGTGGTGTTGGCCGAACGCTCGCGTTCGCGGATCTGAGTATCCTGCCCCGATGGCCGACTCCCGTGCGCTTGGCGTCGAAGGGGTCTGCTTTCCGGTAGGCGGCGATGATCGCCGAAGTACCTCGGCCACCGGCCGCGCGATCTTCGCCGATTCCATCAGAGCCGTGGATCCGGCGATAGCCGCACGGATCGAACACACCCGCGATTGGCGTAAGGGTTACATCTCGCCGCTGCGGGACATCGTGTTGGCTGCAGCGCAATCGACCGAGAATGCACTGTCGATCTCCCGGCACGGCCTCGCGAGCGCCGAGCAGCGGTTCAGCTTCCGGCGAGCTGACGCTGAAATGCCGCTGCGCGATGCGATGGCTTCCTTTCGTGCGCCCGGATTGGCCTCTGTCACTGTTCGCGGCCGCGCTGCGCGTGAAGAGGAACTGTCCATCCCCTACCAAGGCCACCGCCTCTTCGGCGACGACCTGCGCCGCCAGATTGATGACTGGCTCGCGAAGGGGATCGCTGAGCCGTCGTTCGGTGAAGCGTTGAACCTCGTCCTCGATAACCCGGACTGGCTCGACCTACGCGATGTGGATATTGCTTTGCTCGGCGCTGGTGCGGAAATGGCACCCACACGTTCACTCCTGCGCTGGGGAGCGCGAGTGCATGCCATCGATCTGCCCTCACCAGCAATATGGGAACGATTGGTCAGCATCACCCGGAGCACACCGGGGAGTTTGCGCATTCCGATCGAACTCGCACCCGATGGCACCCCACCTTTTGTTGTCGAGGGTGATGTTCACCCCGACGACGACCCAACTATCTGCGCCGCTGCCGGAACAAACCTGATCACCCGAACGCCGGAGATCCGCACCTGGCTCGGACAGATCGACCAACCCTTCGTGCTGGGTGCGTACGCCTACGCCGATGGTGCC
>DASYOJ010000067.1:0-5545 GCA_036007925.1 Candidatus Nanopelagicales bacterium | reverse complement strand
GAGTTGGCCTCCCAGGTTCTGTGACTGCTGAATCTGACCGATTGCTGCTGGAATGGATCCGAGCACGATTCCGCTTAAGGTCTGAACGGCTACCAATCCACCAAGCGATAAAGAGCCGCTGGCCACTCCCAGCAAAGCGGTTAGTGTTACCGCGATTCCTGCCACCGAACTGATGAACATCGGTGCCAGGACCAACGTACCCATCTTCTCGCCTAGTTCCTGTTCGGCAGCCACGAGACGATCGTGGGCCTTGGATCGCCGCGTGATGAGCGCATCTTCGGCCCCTGCAGCCTTGATGACTTCGATTTGGGCGAGTGCTGTTGATGTGACTACGGCCACGTCGGTTTGCTCACGGCTGATGCGCAATGAGAGAGAACTGGCCCGATCAGATACGAACCTTTGCGAGATGACAAGTAGGACTAACGCAAGTCCTGTAACAACACCGACAGGCGGAAACGTGAAAAATAGAATCACAGCTGCGGTAAAGCTACTGATGGTCGCTACCGCAACGGTGCTGAATAATGACGCAGCGGTGGAACCGATGGCTCCAGGTTGCTTGGCGCGATACGCGAGTGTGCTTGCACCGCGCATAGCGTGAAACTGAATGGGGAGTCTGAGTAACTGCGTTATCATGGCGGTGCTCAATGATGCATAGATTCTTAGCGCTAGGCGCAGTCCGACGCTACTTTGAACTCCGATCATGACCGCTTGCAAAATCGCAGCCAGGACTAGTGCGCCAATCACCGCGGGGACACTGATCGTTGCCGTCTGAGCCAGCGAATCGACGAACACGCGAGCAAGTCCAGGAACCAGAATCTGCGGAACGATCAGAACAACGCCCACAAGGACCATCAGGGAAACTCCGTCGCCTGATCCGTGCACATGGCCAGCCAGGCGCCGAAGCGGGCGCGGCTTTACCCCGCCCTTGTGAAAGTCCGGCCCCGGAGTCATGCTGAGAACAATCCCTGTGAACGATTCGTCGAATTCCTCATCGGTGCATGTACGTCTGCCCATCGCCGGGTCATTCAAGAACCACATTCCATTCGACCAGCCCTCCACTACGAGGAAGTGGTCAAAGCGCCAAAAAACGATGAGCGGGAATTTCATTGACTTAAGTGCGGAGGGTTCGGCCTTTTGTGCACGCACTACCAAGCCATACTCCTGAGCCGCTGTCTTCAGCATGAGGGCGTTGCTGCCGTCACGGCTAATGCCGCAGGCATCTCGAAGTTCCTCGAGGGAAACCCAGCGACCGAAGTACGCGAGGACTATGCCCAAGCAAGCGGCCCCACACTCCGCGGCTTCCATTTGCAATCGCTCGGGAGTCTTTACCCGCCCGCGAAAAGGCCTCATGCGGTCGTCCTCATGAAAGGCCCAGCATCTGCTGCAGCAGATTGCGTTCACTCACGATGATGGTGGCGCTGACAGCGGAACCCGGTTCGATCACCTCGTCCAGTTCAAGGAATGCAACGACTTGGGATTCGGTGGGCGGGTCGTATAGCGCGAGTCCGTACTGGACCTCTAATCCGGGCAGTGGTTCGCTGACGAACGCCACTTCCCCCGGTACGACCCTCGGCTGACCTCCGAGCCCACCTGCCACAGTCACCGAAGCCGTCATGCCGTCCGTGACACGCGAACCCGCATCGACGCTCAGGGCGATGAGGGCTTGTCTGCCATCGGATTCGTCCGAGGCGACTTCGAACATCCAGGCGCCGGCCTCGACCGGATCCCCCGGCCGGACCAAAGCCCACACAACGGTCCCGTTTACGGCGCTCCGCTGTTCGACCGGTTCACCCGCGACTTCAACCGTGGCGACGACTTGACCGATTTCGACGCGGTCACCCGAATCAGCACGGATATCCAGTACCTGTCCTGGGGCAGAGGAAGTCACCAGGCGAATCCCGAAATCGTCGGCGACCCGTCCCTCGCCGGAAACGGTGACCAGCCTGGAATCAGCTGCTGCGTAGAGAACCGCCGCGCTGACGAGCATGACTGCAGCCAAGCCAAGAAGCCAGGTACGCCAACTAGTGACGGGCAAGAGGCGCTCGATGTCAGGGCGCGATTCAGCGGCTCGCAAGGCTTGCTCGCGGAATGGACCGCCGGGCATGACGAGATGATGAGTGCTCATTGCGGCAAACACCAGCGTCTGTGTTCTGCGTGCAGTGGTAGCACTGCGATCCGCAAAGTTCACCTTCGAACGGGAGCGAAGGAGTGTTGGAGCGAGGTACTTTCACAGCGGAGCATTTGATTAGCGGGTCAGTTTGCTGAGGGAGTAGGTATGGACGACCCCATCGAATCGCCGCGCACCGTGTACGACGCGTCTGAAGATGCGATCGGGGATGTCAGCCTTAGTGACGAGGAATTGACCGACATTGCAGGAGGCCGGGGCGCGGGGACTAGCGATACCGAGTTCCAGTGGGCCAGAAATCGACGAGGCTTGCCGCCCAGCATGGGTGAACCACGATAAGGCCCCGATCCAGATTCGAAATCGACACAGAAAGCGTGGTGGACCATGGCAAGTGATCAGTGGGCGCGTTTGTTCTCCGCAATCAACGCAGATGAGCAGTTGCAGCAACGTTTCCAGGAAGCAGCTGACTTGGATGCCTTCGTCGCGATGGCTGCGGAGTTGGGCTACACGATCGACGCGAGCGATGTGGAGGCAATGCTCGGTGCGCAGGAGTTGAGCGATGCTGAGTTGGCGAGTGCGTCGGGAGGCTCGTACGACTTCGAGGAATGCTTCCCGCCGAGCAATGGCATGGACCCGATACCTGATGACTTGGGACCTGCGCAAATTGGTATGCCAAACCCGTACACCGCAGAGTGGTTTCGTAAGCGGTTTGGACGGTGAAGGTGAAGCTCGCTATTTCCGAGGCGCCTTTTCATGGCACGTGAGGACTTCCAACGGCTACTGGCACAAATCGATCGGGATCCAGAGCTGAGGAGTCGTGTTCGCCACACCGCGGACGTCGATGCGTTCGTCGAACTTGCCGCCAGCCTTGGCTTCGCCATCGATTCGCGAGATGTATCGACGGCCGAGATCGAGTTGAGCGATGCTGAGCTTGCTGCGTTGTCGGGTGGGGTAAGTCGAGCGGACCTCGATGCCGAGTTCGACGGCCTGGGCGACATTCCACCCTCCGGGCGCAGGCCGGACAGATCGTGGCCGCCTCCATGGATTATGGGTTAGCTGCTCGGTTAACCGCCAAACCCCTCACCTGGAACGGCTCTGTCTGCGGCCTGGGAGTGGGTACGGGCTGCCCGGTCTTTGCACCGTCACCTTTCTCTGGCACACTTTGCGGACTTTGCTCGCTTTGACTGCTTCCCCGGGGTGATCCGGGCCGTGAAAGGTGGCCTTATTGGACTACAACTGGTTGACACCGAAAGCCCAAGCACGACCAGCGGGCGGTAAAGGCTGGGGTTCGTACGCCACCGAGCCGATAGCTGCGGGGGAGACCGTGGCCGGGTTCGGCGGCTGGATGGTTGACCGGTCCACCTTGTCCACCATGAGCGATGATCGACAAAGCCGCTCGATCCAGGTTGACCACGACCTGTACTTGGTCTCTGGTGAGGTACCCGAGCCCGGAGACATGCTCAACCACTCCTGCGAGCCGAATTGTGGCGTGATCGGGTCGGCGGTTTTGGTCGCGATGCGTGATATCGCAGCGGGTGAGGAACTCACCTTCGATTACGCGATGACCGATGCCTCTGACTACGACGAATTCCCGTGCTTATGTGCGGAGGCCACCTGTCGCGGCGTTGTGACCGGTGCCGATTGGCGAGATCCGGTGTTGCAAGCGAAGTACGCCGGGTACTTCTCGCAGTACTTGATGCGGCGCATCGCGGCGTTGACCGACGCCTACTAGGGCACAATCACCCCGTGCGCTGGCTGATCACGGGGGCAAGCGGCTTCCTGGGAGCCAATGCCGTTCGTGTGCTTTCTCCTTCACATGACGTCGTTGGCCTTGTCCGCGATGTCAACACCGCCCCGTGGTGTGATCAGAAGATCACAGCCGATTTGCTGGCCGTCGATGCTCTCGAGCGCGCAGTGCACGAGGTCGAGCCTGATGTGGTGCTGCACTGCGCTGGCATGGCCAACCATCGCGCCTGCGAAGCCGATGAGGACTTGGCGACGCGCGTGAACGCTCAGGCGAGCGGCGTGCTCGCGGGGGCTGCTGCTGCGCGGGGAGCAGCTTTCGTCTACGTGTCCACGGACGCGGTGTTCTCTGGTGCTCGCGGTTGGTACGAAGAGAATGAGGCAGTTTCACCTAACACGGCCTATGGGCGCACGAAGGCTGCAGGCGAAGAGGCAGTGCTTAACGCGCATGCGTCGGCCGTGGTCGCGCGCACCAATTTCTTTGGCTGGAGTCCCAGCGGTCATGCGTCAACGCTCGAGTTCTTCGTTCGTGAGTTGGGCGCGGGCAACCGAGTTCCGGGATTCGTGGACTACACAGTGACATCGCTGTTTGTTGAAGATGTTGTGGAATCGATCGAGCGGATTGTTGGATCTGGTGAGTCAGGAATCTTCCATGTGGTGGCACGCGATGCGGTATCGAAGTTCGAGTTTGGGCGCCTTGTTGCGGCCGAGTTTGGCTTAGACGAGTCCTTAATCTACGAGTCCTCAGTTGAGGGCAGGCCGAAGGATCTGTCTTTACGCAGTGATCGATTGTCCGGCCTGCTGGGTTCGGCTATGCCGTCGCAAGCCGAGGGGCTCGCCTGCGCGCGAACGTCCAGGCGGTTCTAGTTCCTTACTGGCGCGCTTGCTCGATCGCCTGCTGGAACGCGGCGATCGGTTGGGCGCCAGATAAGCCAACCATGTCGTTGAACACGAAGAACGGCACACCGCTGGCGCCGAGTTCGCGCGCTGTGGCCTGGTCCTCAGCCACCCGGTCGAGGTAGTCGTGACCTTCGAGTAATTGCGAGGTGTCGTCGTCGTTGATTCCATGCTTGGCGGCAAAGGGGAGTAAGTCCTCGATCGTGAAGATGCGCGCGCCGCGCTCGAAGTAGCCGGAGTAGAGGTCGGCGAGCAGCGGCTGGGTGAGTTCGGGCTGGGTGTCTTGCACCCACAGCACGAAGCGGTGAACGTCGCGGGTATTGCCGGTCATCGTTTGGTCGAGCCGGTAATCAAGGCCTTCCCCGGCGGCAACTTCGGTCACTTCGGACATCATGTCGAGTGCTTGCTCGCGGGTTACGCCGTACTTGGCAGCGAGGTGGTCGACCGTTGGCTCGGATCGGGTGCTCGCGGAGGGGTCTAGCTGGAAGGCGCGGTGGGTGATGGTGACGTCGTCGTTGTTAGGGAATTGCTCGAGTGCGCGTTGCAGCCGCTTCTTGCCGATGAAGCACCACGGACACACCAGGTCAGCCCAGACGTCGATACGCACGTCGCTAGTGAATCAGGCTGGGGGAAACGGTCAGAGTGGGGGTGAACCTGGGTGAAACAGTGCTAACCACCCCGATACTGGGGGAAACGGCGGGGGGATCGTCGTTTAATATTGATCAAAGGCATATGTGTAGATATGAAAGGTGATGACGGTAAGAAAACACATGCTTTTTA
>DASYOJ010000066.1:0-2992 GCA_036007925.1 Candidatus Nanopelagicales bacterium | reverse complement strand
TCTCGAGGCGGTCTTGTCTGCCGGAGCAACGGGAGTGGTGGCCTGCGGCACTACCGGTGAGGGCTACGCGATGTCTTTGGAGGAGCGCCGCGTTGTTGCGGCCCGGATCGCGGAGATCGTGGGCGGACGGGTTCCGGTCCTCGCCGGGGTGGGCGGTATGTCTACCGACCAAGCCCTCGACCACGCACTCCTGGCCAAGGCACTCGAACTCGACGGACTGATGGTGGCCGCACCGGCCTACTGCCTTCCGACCCAGGCCGAGTTGGCCCAGCACGTCCGGGCCGTGGTGGGTGCCGCCGGCTTGCCAACGGTGCTCTATGACTATCCCCAGCGAACGGGTGTCGCCTTCACCACCGATGCACTCGATGAGCTAGCGGAGGATCCCGCCATCATCGGCATCAAGGAAGCTTCCGGCGATCTTGAGCGCATCGATGTGCTTCTCCAACGATACGCCGGCGCGTTGGATGTGGTGTGCGGTGCCGATGCTGCAGCACCGGTGTTCTTCGATGCCGGCGTGCAGTGCTGGATCGGCGGGGTGGCCAACGCATTACCGGCTGCGCACGTGGCGATGCTCGACCCACAGCAGCGATCGCAGGTCCATGCTGCCGTCGTACCGCTGCTGGAGTACATCGAGGACGGCAACTACATCGCCAAAGTCAAGGCCGCGATGACCATGCTCGGGCTGGCAGTTGGCGTCCCCCGCGCACCTATGGCAAGCCTGACGGAATCAGACGTCGATCACCTCGCCGCTCTACTCGAGGCAGCCGATCCCTGGGCACCTACCTTGACGGCGAGTTAAGGAATGCGCGCCGTGGTGATCGGCGGCGGCATCATCGGCGCAAGTTGTTCAGCCATGCTTGCTGAACGTGGCGCACAGGTGCGCGTCGTCGATGCCGGCAAACCGCGATTCGGCACCTCGCTGCAAAACGCCGGCCACATCGTGGTCAGTCATTCCATTCCCTTCGCCGCGCCGGGCATGGTGCGTGCCGGAATACGCTCCTTACTCACATCCGATGGTGCTTTTGCTTTCTCCTCCCGGCCAGGTCGTGGAACCCTTCCATGGCTGCTCGGCTTTGCCCGCAAGTGCACGGCTACAAACGTCGCCGCCTTGCAACCGGGCTTGGACCTGCTGCTGCATCGCAGTGCCGAATTGCTCATGGCCGAGGGCAACCTGGCCCGCACCGGGCCAGGGCTGTGGCAGGTATTCACCTCAAGTAGCCAGAGCGCTTCGCAGGAAGCCGAACATCTTCGAGCGCACGGGGTGCACGTCCGCGACATCCCGCTCGAGGAGTTGCGGGCCGAACCCGGTCTCACCGATCAAGTGGTGGCGGCCATCGAACTCGTCGAAGACTTCGGCGTGGATCCTGCCGCCTTGTGGTTGCGGATGCGCGAGCGCAGCGAGGCTGCCGGGGCCGTCTGGGAGGAAGGAATCGAACTCGACCTGCGCGATCAGGACGCAGACGTCATCGTCATCGCTGCCGGAGCGTGGTCACCGGCCGTTGTTCGACCCTTGGGCGTGGACTTACCGATCCGCGCCGCCAAGGGCTACTCGGTGTCGATTGCTGGCCTCGAGCACATGCCCACTCGGCCCATGCTGCTGATGGATCAACGAACCGCACTTAATCCACTCGGTGACCGATTGCGCCTGAGCGCCCGCTACGAGTTAACCGGGCCCGACGACCGCGAGATCGTTGCCCACCGCATCGCCGGGTTGATCGAAAGAGCGCGCACAGTAGTCGACTTGCCGGAGCGCGTGGCCGATGTTGAGCCGTGGACGGGGGTGCGACCGGCCAGCATCGACGGAGCTCCCTACATCGGGTTCTTGCCACAACGCTCGGCCACACCGGTCCTGGTTGCCACCGGACACGGCATGATCGGAACGGCTCTGTCCGCTGGCACCGCGGATCTTGTGACGAGGCTGGTCTTCGGGGATCACGTGGACGCACGCGAGGCTCGACTCGGGCCCGACCGATTGCTCGCCTAGCATCGCGACGTGGAATCGGTCCGAACCTGGCAGTGCGTGGATTCGCACACCGAGGGCATGCCCACGCGCGTGGTTGTGGGAGGTGTCGGCACACTCCCTGGCTCCACGATGGAAGAACGACGACGCTACGTAATCAACGAGGCCGATCATCTGCGCACCTGGTTGATGTACGAGCCGCACGGCCATAGCGCGATGAGCGGTGCGATCATGCAGCCACCCACGCGGGCGGATGCGGACTGGGGCGTGATCTACATCGAGGTTTCCGGCTGCCTACCGATGTGCGGCCACGGAACCATCGGGGTTGCCACCGTGTTGGTTGAAACGGGGATGGTCGAGGTGAACGAACCCGAGACCGTCATCCGCCTGGACACACCTGCAGGCCTTGTTATTGCCCGCGTGCAAGTGGACGGCGGTCGGGCGCGCTCGGTGACTATCGAGAATGTTCCGAGCTTCGTGACCGAACTCGATGCACAGGTCGATGTGCCAGGCATTGGGCCTGTTACCTACGACATGGCCTTCGGCGGGAACTTCTACGCCATCGTTCAGCTCGAATCGCTGGCAGCTGCCGCGCCGGCCTTCGATCGGGCGAATACCGCCGCACTACTGGATACCGGTATGCGCATCATGGCCGCGATCAACGCCACACACCCACCTGCTCATCCGCTCAACCCGGCGATCGATCACGTGCACCACGTCCAGCTTGTGGCGCCCGGGAGCACTGCGCAGCACTCACGGCACGCCATGGTCATCCATCCTGGCTGGTTCGATCGTTCACCGTGTGGCACCGGCACCAGCGCACGCGTAGCCCAACTCATCGCCCGGGGCGAGTTGTCGATAGGTGACGACCTGATCAACGAGTCGCTACTGGGAACGCATTTCGTCGGCCGCGCCATTGAGACGACCACGGTCGGTGAATTCGATGCGATCGTGCCCACCATTACCGGTCGGGCCTGGATCACTGGAACGTCCCAGCACATGCTGGCACCCGACGACCCTTTCCCCGCGGGT
>DASYOJ010000065.1:0-4402 GCA_036007925.1 Candidatus Nanopelagicales bacterium | reverse complement strand
CGGAATGGCTTCCGGGGGCACGTCCAGACCGTTGTCCAAGAGCGCAGTGGCCATGCGCTCGGTGACGGTCCGCAGGACTTTTACCCGCGCATAGCGCTTGTCTTCTGCCTCGACAACGGTCCATGGGGCAAAGGAAGTGTCGGTCCGCTCGATCATCTCGTTGACCGCATCTTCGTACTCGCTCCACTTGTGGCGGTTACGCCAGTCTTCGTCGGTCAACTTCCAACGCTTCAGCAGGTTTTTCTCGCGGGCTTGGAACCGACGCAACTGCTCGTGGGGACTGATGTGCATCCAAAACTTGATCAACACCATGCCCTCATCGGTGAGGGTTCGCTCGAAGGCTTTGATCTCGTCGTAGGCGCGGCGCCATTGCTCCTCGGTCGCCAAGCCCTCAACGCGCTCCACCAGAACGCGTCCGTACCAACTGCGGTCCAAAACCGCCATGCCACCCCAACCAGGAAGTACCGGCCAAAACCGAGACAAGAAGTGATGACGCTTTTCGTTCTCCGTCGGCGCAGCAATCGAAGCAACCCGAACGTGCCGTGGGTCCATCGGAGACACCAACCGGCGAATGGCTCCGCCTTTACCGGAGGCGTCCCACCCTTCGAAAACCACGCAAATCGGTGGACCCAGCAGGCCCGAACCATCAAAGATTCCACCATCGACGAGGCGCAACATCACCAAACGGCGTTGCTCCTCGCGAAGGAGCTCGGCTTCTTGCGACTTGGAAATCTTGTGGGACAGATCGTAGTTACTCAGCACGAGAGGGATCGTGGCACAACCGATCGAAGGCGTGGGCGATAAACGCTCCCACCTGGTCGTCCTCAACCAAAAAGCCATCGTGGCCATAGGGAGAACGCAACACGTGCAGTTCATCGGCTCCCGGCGTCAGTTCGGCTAGTTCGGCCTGCAGCCGGAGCGGAAATAGTCGGTCGGAGTCGATGCCGACCACAGTCAACGGGGCCTGGATCTGCGACAACGCCGTTGCCACTCCCCCTCTTCCTCGGCCGAGGTCGAATAGCGTCATCGCTTCGGTCAACGCAATGTAGGTGTTCGCATCGAAACGTCGGGCCAACTTGTCCGCGTGATGGTCCAAGTAGGACTCGACCGCGAAACGTCCCCGAGCGAGTGCGGCAGGTTCCTCATACGGATCCTCACTCGCCTGCGGACCCCGACCAAAGCGCAGATCCAACTCGGTTTCACTGCGGTACGTCAGGTGCGCGATTCGCCGCGCCACGCCCATCCCTCGATGCGGGCCCTGGCCAGGTGGTGCGTCGTAGTAATCGCCCCCTTGGAAGTTCGGGTCGAGGCGAATCGCTTCGATCTGCGCGGCATGGGTGCCGATCTGATCGGCCGTGACGGCGGCCGTTGACCCGAGCACTAGACCACCGCGCACCCGCGCCGGATAGCGAGCCATCCATTCCAGCACGCGCATGCCACCCAGTGACGGTCCCAGCATCATGGCCCATTGCTCGATGCCCAGATAGTCACTGACGGCACGTTCCACCTCCACCATGTCACCGACGGTGACGGTGGGAAATCGCGAGCCCCACGGGCGCCCATCGGGCGCCAGACTCACCGGCCCGGTGGTGCCTTGGCACCCACCGAGCACATTCGCGCAGACCACGAACCATTTATCGGTATCGATGGGGCAACCAGGACCTACCAGCCCGGTCCACCAACCGGCTGTGACGTGCCCCGGACCAGCCTCCCCGGTGACGTGCGAATCGCCGGTCAGCGCGTGAGCGACATAGACCGCATTCGACGCATCGGCATCCAACGTGCCCCAGGTTTCGTAGGCCACGCGCACCGACGGAAACTCAAACCCCGATTCGGTTCGCAGTGCCCCAAGGTCAACGAAGTGACGCTCCCCTACCGGATCGCCTTCCCGCCAAGCAGCGCTCGCGGGAGGGTGACCTTCGTAGCTGAGCGGTCCGGTCGACCTTGGGGCCTGCGACATTCCTAGTCCTGCTTGGCCGATCGGAACCCGGCATCCAGGTCCGCCAGGATGTCGTCGAGCGACTCCAACCCCACCGCCAGACGGATCAGCCCAGGTGTTACGCCAGCGGCCGCCTGCTGCTCGGGTGTCAATTGTGAGTGGGTTGTCGACGCTGGATGGATGACGAGCGAGCGCACATCGCCGATATTGGCCACGTGGCTGTGCAGTTCCAGGCCCTCCACGAATCGCTGCCCAGCTTCCAGCCCACCGACGATCTCGAAACTCAAGACTCCACCGGTGCCCCGTGGTGCGTATTTCTGCGCGAGTTCATGCCAGGGGCTTGAGGTCAGACCTGCGTAATTGACGGTCTCGACTTCATCGCGCGCCTCGAGCCACGTGGCTACCGCTAGGGCATTCTCACTGTGCCGCTGGACACGCAGGCTCAGTGTCTCCAACCCTTGCGCGAGCAAGAAGGCATTGAACGGCGTGGTGGCCGCACCAAGGTCACGCAGCAACTGAACGCGAGCCTTCATGATGAACGAGACGTTCACCCCGAAAAGCCCATCGGGACCAAGATCACGGGCATAGACAAGGCCGTTATAGGAATCGTCGGGCGTGTTGAAACCTGGGTACTTGTCCGGATATTGCGCGTAATCGAAGGTGCCTCCATCGACGATTGCACCCGCGATTGCGGTCCCGTGACCACCGATGTACTTCGTGGCGCTGTGCACGATGATGTCCGCACCCCATTCCAAAGGACGGATCAGATACGGGGTTGCCACAGTGTTGTCGACGATCAACGGGACACCCGCCTCATGGGCCACACCGGCGATGCCCTCTATGTCGAGAATCTCACTGAGTGGATTGGCGATAGTTTCACCGAAGAATGCCTTCGTATTCGGGCGCACAGCTGCTCGCCATGAATCCAGATTGTTGGCGTCGTCGACGAACGTCACCTCGATGCCGAACTTCGGCAAGGTGTGTTGGAACAAATTGAAGGTGCCGCCGTACAAACTGGGGCTGGCGACGATGTGCGATCCGACCTCGGCAATATTGGCGATCGCGAGGAACTCGGCCGATTGCCCGCTGGCCACCAGCAGACCACCCACACCACCTTCGAGGGATGAGATTCGATCCTCGACCACCGCTTGGGTCGGATTCATGATGCGGGTGTAGATGTTGCCGAGCTCCTTCAACGCGAACAAATTGGCCGCGTGTGCGGTGTCGTTGAACGTGTAGGAGGTGGTTTGGTAGATCGGTAGCGCACGAGCATTCGTGGCCGCATCCGGTGTTTGTCCGGCGTGGATCTGCTTGGTCTCGAATGACCAGCCTTCACTCATGGGTTTCTCCTTAGTTATCGATTGTTGTCCGAGGATGAGCCGCCGTGTGCCTTCCGCCGTGACCACCGGTGCCTGGACTCAAGGGCAGACCGATGGACGCTCCACGGCGCATGACGGACTACCTACATAAACGGGTACAGCGCATAACAGACCTCGCATCTCATCGGGGCCTTGCCTTGCGCAAGACCCGCGCTTGCCCACAAAGGGCCAGGTCTCCACCGGGAGCACCCCACCGCGGTTGGAGGGTTGCCGTCCAGCAAGCCGGGGCTTGACGCTGGAACTCTTGACCTAGTCCCAGACTATAACCAAAGACGCTGCGGGCGTCTACGTACCGCCGTCAGGCCCGGTCGGCTGCGACGCTGGCAATCAGGCCCCGGCTTCAGCTCATGCAAGATGGGTCAACATCTGGGCGATCGATGTCGGAGGCACGCCTACCGACATGGCGTCGTCGAAAACACGACCGAGCACATGCTCGGGGTCGTCCAGGAAGCATCGCTCGAGGGCGATGTTCGCCCGCACTCCATCTCCGCACAGCCACGCAACGACCGCAGTGGCTGCAGCGATATTCGCTCCCCTGCCTGCAGGTGTCGCGCGGGTACACCGCAGCAACGCGGCAAGAAGTTCGTGGCGGTAGTGGTGATCGGCCTGGGCGCAGGCCACCAGGACCGCATCACGCCCGCGCGCATGGGCACTGCCATCTCGCAGATGTCGATCACTCACCGTGAGGCGTTGGGCTGACGCGCCGGCACGCGAAACTGAATCGCCGCCCCGGCTCACGATGGCGTCGAAATGGCCGACGAGTTCTTCGATCGCTTTCGGGTTTCCCGGCTCATACGGACCCATGTCCAATGCTTCGTGCTGATCTGCATCACATTCGTTCTCGATCCGTCCGCGCGACAAGGCCGGTGGCACTCCACCGAACGCGCGAGCGGCGGCCTGTCGGGTCCGTGCATCGATCCACTGCCACGGACCGATCGCATCTTTGATCTCGCGCACCTGGGAACCGTGTACCTGGACTGCAGCCCGACACCGAACACGTAACTGCTCATGCAGAGCATCGCGGATGGCGGTAGCAGCTGGTGCCTCCTTGGTGACGATCACGGCGATCACTTCGTCTGCCACC
>DASYOJ010000064.1:0-1918 GCA_036007925.1 Candidatus Nanopelagicales bacterium | reverse complement strand
CCGGCTTGGACGGGGGCGCAGGTGCCTGCTCAGCTGCCGCGGCAGGTGCCTGCTCGGCTGCTGGCGGCGGACTGGCAGCTGGCGCCTCACTCGGTGAGGCGGGTTGCGCGGGTGCTGACGGCGCTACGGGCTGCTCAGGTGCGAGCTGCTCAGGTGCGGGCGGCGCTGCAGCCGCCTGCTCGGCAGGCGCCGGCGCAGATTTTTTCGCGGTGGTCTTCTTGGCGGCCTTCTTTGCCGGTTTGGCTTCGGCCTTGGGCATCGCCTCGACCAGGCGCCGGGCTACCGGCGGTTCGATCGTGGACGACGCGGAACGGACGAATTCGCCCATTTCCTGCAATTTTGCAAGGACAACCTTGCTCTCGACTCCGAGCTCTCTGGCGAGCTCGTAGACCCGAACCTTTGACACGACTCTCCTGTCTGGGTCCGGGCGCTGCCCGGACGGCTAGAACGAACGCTGCATGTTCATGCTCGCGTACTCATGGGGTGTTCATCTCCGAGCCACTCCTTCGTGGTCAGCTGCGTGTGTTTCGGTGCGGACGCTACAACCTTCACTCACGGATGAGCGAACGCACCTGCTCGATATCGACTCCCGCGGCCGAAACCCGCAGCGCTCGGGCCAGGGCCCGTGTACGCCGCGCCTTCTCCACGCACTCGGCTCGAGGGTGGATATGGGCTCCACGTCCCGGCCGGGTCCGATCCGCATCCACCGCACATCCGCCGGGGGCAGATGGGTCGGCCACGATGCGCACCAGGGCCGATCTTGGTTCCCGAGCTCGACAACCGATGCACGATCGGATGGGTTCGCCCGCGAAGCCAACGGCCAAGTCTACTCGCCTTCCGGGGCTGGTTGGTCCAGCCCATCGCCAGGGCCCCCGGTTGGCGCGGCCGCCGGGCCGTTATCGGGGCGAATATCGATCCGCCAACCGGTCAGCCGTGCGGCCAGCCGAGCGTTCTGCCCCTCCCGGCCGATCGCCAAGGACAGCTGATAGTCCGGTACCAAAACCCGGGCGGCCTTGGCGCTGGCATCGACGATCTCCACCGAGGTGACCCGCGCCGGCGACAAAGCGTGCGCGATCATCTCCGCTGGGTCATCGCTGTGATCGACGATGTCGATCTTCTCCCGCTCACCGCCAAGTTCACTCATGACGTGGCGCACCCGCTGTCCTTGGGGACCGATGCACGAGCCTTTGGCATTCACGCCCGGGGTGTTGGATCGCACCGCGATCTTGGTCCGGTGGCCGGCCTCGCGGGCGATCGCAGTGATGTCAACAGTGCCATCGGCAATCTCCGGCACTTCGAGGGTGAACAGTTGGCGCACCAGGCCCGGGTGGGTGCGCGAGATGGTCACGACCGGGCCTTTGAATCCGCGGCGCACGGCCGTCACGAGGGCTTTGATCCGCTCACCGTGTTCGTAAGTTTCACCGGGAACTTGCTCCTCGGGCGGGAGGTTCGCTTCGATTTTGCCGAGGTCAACACGCACCATGCGCGGATTGTTCGACTGCTGGATCACACCGGAAACCAGGTCACCTTCTTTCCCGGTGAACTCAGTCATATTCGCATCGCCTTCGGCTTCGCGAAGGCGCGCCAGCAGCACCTGCCGCGCGGTGGTTGCCGCAATCCGGCCGAACCCTTCCGGGGTGTCGTCGAACTCCTCGAGCGCTTCGCCATCCTCACCGGTTTCCCTGGCCCACACGGTCACGTGTCCGCTCTTGCGATCTACCTGCACACGGGCGCTTTCATGGGAACCTTCGGTGCGTTGGTAGGCCACGAGCAGAGCTGCTTCGATGCTGTCCACCACGAGATCCAAGGACAGATCTTTTTCCCGCACGAGTCCTTTCAAAGCAGCGACATCGATATCCATCAGCTGTCCTTCCGATCGAACTCGACTTGAACGACCGCACGCACCACATCGGTGTAG
>DASYOJ010000063.1:0-3527 GCA_036007925.1 Candidatus Nanopelagicales bacterium | reverse complement strand
CGCTCTGCGCCAGGTGGCCCACGCCCTTGCGGAAGGCAAAGGGGTGAGTGTCGCTCCCTTGCGTGCCAAGTTGACGACACAACAAGCCGCTGACTATCTGGGTATATCCCGGCCAACGTTGGTTCGTCTGCTGGAAGAAGGCGAGATTCCGATGGAGAAGCCGGGACGGCATCGATTCGTGCGGCTTCACGATCTCGTGGATTACCAAGATCGCATTCGAATGTCACGGCGAAGTGCATTGGAACGGATGGTGGAAGAAGCTGTCGCGGACGATCTATACGAGAAGACGGATCGCCCCGCTCCCGCTACGCGGTAGCCCATGGCGTTCCCTGCTTTTCTGGATACGAACGTCGTATACAGCGCGACGTTGAACGATTTGCTCCTGCGGCTCGCTGAGCTAGAGGTTTTCCGTCCGCTCTGGTCCAAGGATGTGCTGCGCGAGTTGGAGACGGCGCTCGTACGCAACGCCGGACAAGCTCAGGTCCTCGTCACCTTCAACGTCCAGGACTTTCCGGATCATTCGGTAACCGAGTTCAACGTGGATGTGTTGACGCCTGATGAATTTCTCCTGGATCAGTGGGACCTGCATCCGGAACTCGTTGCGCTAGCCGTTCGGAGGATGGTGAGTGATCTGAGGAGGCCATCTTTGACTCTTGGTGACTTGGGCATCTCGCTCGAACGCTCTGGTGCTCCGCGCTTCGCGCGCGTAACCGCAACTGAAATCGACAAGTTGTAGCAGGTGTCTTGACCACTGGGTTTTCCCAGCATTTCCCGGTGATCCCCGGACGGCGTTGAGAAATTTCAGATCGTGAACTGCTCCCGGCCGTACGGTGCCTGTATTGGCGATGTGCTTGGGCGCAGGGCAAGGGAGCGCACCTAATGTAAGCGTCGTTGCGCGTCGACCATCCAGGGTCATCGTGGATTGCCCGGATGGTGGAGACTTACGACGCCAACATCGCAGCCGACGACATCTGCACCCCCGCGAACCTCGCCCCCACCTCCGACGACGGACGCGTGGCGCACGTGTGGGTGCCGCGGAATGACTTCGCGATAGCGCGGACCGCTACGGCCGTTTCGTGCGTCCCTTCGGGTTACGAACTGGTCGGCTGGAACACCCGCGGCAACGGAACCGGCGTCCTCGTGAGCCAGCACGTCCCAATGATTCCCAGAGTCGTCAACACAGTGTGGCGAGGAATAATCGATTGGCGCGGATTTGCGTCCGTCTGCCATGACTCTAGTGATGTTCTCGCGTGGCTCGATGCACGAGACAGCACACAACCCGAATCGTCGCCAAGGCAACCGCACCTGTCCCGCAGTCACATGTGCGGTTAACCGCACAGCTTTTCTCTCAACTGCTCGTAACTGACTGTCTCGTAGGCGACAACCGCACTACCGCTGCTTACAGTCACCTAGACCGCTGGCGATGAAACCCGAAGGACTGACCTGTGCGACGCTCGATACGCGTAATTACTGCCCTCGCCATGACCGCAGGCTTCACCATCGCCGCCCACCCAGCACACGCCGCCGACGCCTGGACCCAGCAAGGAACCGACATCGACGGTCAAGCCACCGACGACGAATCCGGGTATTCCGTGGCCATGTCGGCCGACGGGACCACTGTTGCCATCGGCGCCCCGGGCAACGACGGCACCGCCGGCAACTTCAGCAACGCCGGGCAGGTCCGCGTCTACAGCTTCAACGGCAGCACCTGGGTCCAGCAAGGCAGCGACATCAACGGCGACGCCGCCGGCGACCTATCCGGGTATTCCGTGGCCATGTCCGCCGACGGGACCACCGTGGCCATCGGCGCCCCGGGCAACGCCGGCAACTTACGCAACGCTGGGCAGGTCCGCGTCTACAGCTTCAACGGCAGCACCTGGACCCAGGTAGGTGGCACCCCAGCCGGCGACATCTACGGCGAAGCCACCGGCGACGAATCCGGGTGGTCCGTGGCCATGTCCGCCGACGGGACCACCGTGGCCATCGGCGCCCCGGGCAACGACGGCAACGGCGGCACTAGCAGCGACGTTGGGCAGGTCCGCGTCTACAGCTTCAACGGCAGCACCTGGAACCAGCAAGGCGCCGACATCTACGGCGAAGCCGCCGGGGACCGTTCCGGGTCTTCGGTGGCCATGTCCGCCGACGGGACCACTGTTGCCATCGGCGCCCCGGTCAACACTGGTACCAATGGCATCGCTGGGCAGGTCCGCGTTTACGTCTTCGACGGCAGCACCTGGGACCAGCAAGGAAGCGACATCGACGGCGAAGCCGCCGGGGACTTTTTCGGGTGGTCCGTGGCCATGGCTGCCGACGGGACCACCGTGGCCATCGGCGCACGGTTAAGCGACGCTAACGGCAGCGACTCTGGGCAGGTCCGCGTCTACAGCTGGCCTGTGGCGACCGGTGGCACGATCCCCGGGCCCGCCACCTACTTCACGTTCCTTCTCCCCGATGGCAGAGAGTGCACAGCGATCAGCCCGCAACGCGTGCAGGTCGGCACGATGGTGGAGTTGCCTGGCGTGGATGCGCTGTGTCAGACGATGCCCGGCTCCACCGTTGCCGGCTGGACGATTCCTGTCCCGAACGGCTTCACCAGCTACGGTTCCAGTTACGAGCCCTTCCCGCCGGGGTTGAAAGTTCGCGTGACCGAGTCCCAGCGCTTCACGTTGGTTCCCTTCGAGCCGATCATGCAAATCGACTACGACGCCAACATCGCGGAAAGCGACACCTGCACACCTGCCACCCTCGACAACACTGCAAACGATGGACGCCTCGCACACTCCTGGGTGCCGCGGGAGATCTTCACCACGGCCCGCACACCAGCCCAAGCACCCTGCACACCCGAGGGCTATGAACTGATCGGCTGGAACACCACCGGCGACGGCACCGGAACGATGATCGAGCCCGGAGCAGGGCTAGCGGACGCTTGGCACGAAGGCGGCACCAACCACCACACGTTGTATGCGATGTGGAGTCCCGTCTAAGCCAACGGGTTGACCCACCGGACTTCAGGGAAGGCAGCGAAGTCCGTGTCCTGCGAATAGACCGTGCCACCATGCTCGATGGCCAGGGCTGCAAGATGCGCGTCGTTCACCAGGCGTCCGCCGCGATGCACGGGGGCGAGAATTGATCGCATCGCTTGAACATGGCTTTCCGTGGGTGCTATCCAACGGACCACGGGTGAACTGAACCAGGTGTCGAGAGCGGACAACGCAGCATCAACGGTCACGGGTGCCAGTGCTGATACCGACGTGGTCAGACGCACGAAACCGGTGGTGACCACCGAGGCCAACCCCACGGGTTCGATGCCGTTCAGGGCGGAGAACCACCATTCGCGAGCGGGTTCATGGAACACCGATTGGCGGTTGGCGGCATGAACGAGAACGTTCAGGTCGGGGATGATCACGGCGTTGAGTCCGGCACCGCGTTGTGTGGATCAGTCGGCCCGGTCAGTTCCTGAATACGTGCCGCGTCCTCGCGGGCGAGAACATCCCAAGGGTTTTCGTCCGCGGTGGGCCCGAGGTCAA
>DASYOJ010000062.1:0-6956 GCA_036007925.1 Candidatus Nanopelagicales bacterium | reverse complement strand
ATCCCTGCGCTGGTGCACACGCATCCAACGGAATCGGTTGCTGATGCCATCGCGATCTTGCGCGAGTACGGGGTTTCCCAGATGCCGGTTGTGCGCGCGGAGCCGCCGGTGATGGCCGCGGAGGTGGTGGGGGCCGTTGTCGAAAAGGACATGCTCGACGCATTGTTCACCGGCAAGGCCAAACTCGCCGATCCGGTCGATACGCATATGTCCCCACCGTTGCCGATCGTGGGGGCGGGTGAATCGGTACATGCGGCTATCGATGCGCTGATGAGCAGCGACGGCGTAGTCGTCATCGAGGATGGTCGGCCGCTGGGCGTGGTCACCCGGCAGGACTTGCTCGGGTATCTGGCCGACTAGCCGTCCCTTGGCTTCCGTGCGGTAAAACCTTGCGTGTGCGGCGGTGAAACGTCTTAGGGTGGCGGGATGTCGGTTGGTGATGTGACTGTTGACGAAATCCTGCAGCAGGATCTGGACTCCCAGGGTGTGCTGCGCGTCACCCTAGATGACAGTGCGCGTCGCAATGCGCTGTCTGAGCGGATGCTCGGTGAACTGCAGGAGGTTCTTGATCGGGCCGAAAGCGATCCACAGATCCGGGTGCTGGTGCTCGCCGCCACTGGTCCGGCGTTTAGTGCCGGACATGATCTGAAGGAGATCACGCGGGCGCGCGAGCATGATGATGCGGGGCGGACCTTCTTCGAAGATCTCATGGCGCGATGCGCGAACGTTATGCAGGCCATTGTGAACAACCCCAAGCCGGTGATCGCTGAAGTGACCGGCGTGGCAACGGCAGCCGGATGCCAATTGGTGGCGAGTTGCGATCTGGCCTATGCAGCCCCGACCGCCCGTTTCGCGACGCCTGGTGTGCACATCGGCTTGTTCTGCTCGACTCCGATGGTGGCTCTGTCACGCAACGTGTCCAACAAGGCCGCGATGGAGATGCTGCTCACCGGCGAGATGCTCAGCGCTGAGGATGCCGCCCGGATCGGATTGGTCAACAAGGTGGTACCGACTGAGAGCCTGAGTGAATTCACCATGGATATGGCGCGCACGATTGCGGCCAAGTCGAGCATGACGGTTGCTACGGGGAAACAGGCCTTCTACCGGCAGCGCGAGATGCCTTTGGAGCAGGCCTATGCCTACGCGTCCGAGGTGATGGTGGACAACATGCTCAAGCAGGATGCGCGTGAAGGAATCGGCGCATTCGTCGAAAAGCGCGAACCACAGTGGCGCGATCAGTAGCCGATCGTCTGTCGGCCAAGTGACGGTAAATCCTTTCGATGAGGGCTTGGAGCGTCGCACGGCGAACTTCCAGCCATTGACACCACTGGTCTTCTTGGCCCGGGCAGCCGATGTGATGCCCGATCACACCGCGATCATCCACGGTTCGAGCACCACGTCCTATGGCACGTTCTACCGACGGTCCCGTCAGCTGGCCTCCGCTCTTGCGCAACAGGGCATCGGCCGCGGTGATGCTGTCTCGGTCCTGTTGCCGAATGTGCCGGCCATGCTGGAAGCGCATCACGGCGTGCCGATGAGTGGCGCGGTGCTGCATGCAATCAACACCAGACTTGATGCCGCCACCATCGCCTTTCAACTCGATCACTGCGGATCGCGGGTGCTGATTGCCGATCGGGCTTTGCTGCCGCTCGCTGAAGCAGCCCTGGAAATGTGTGAAGTGACGCCCGACCTTGTGCTGTACGACGACCCTGAGTGGGAAGCCGCGGATGGGGCCGACAAGCCGATGCCCCGTGCTGATCGGTGGCAGGACTATGAAGTCTTTATTGCGCGCGGTGACCCCGACTTCCAGTGGTTGATGCCGCAGGACGAATGGGATGCCATCGCGATCAGCTACACCTCCGGGACAACGGGCAACCCCAAGGGAGTGGTGACGCACCACCGGGGTGCATATCTGTTGGCCCAGGGCAATGCGCTGATCGCCACGATGCCGCGGCACGCGACCTATCTGTGGACCTTGCCGATGTTTCACTGCAACGGATGGTGCTTCCCTTGGACGCTGTCGGTGATGTTTGGCACCCACGTATGTCTGCGCGAAGTACGAGCCGAACCGATCTGGAAAGCCTTGGCCGAGCACGACGTTACCCATCTGTGTGGTGCACCACCGGTGATGGCTCTGCTGGTTTCCACGCCACCTGAGGAACGTCGAGCCTTACAACGCACCGTGGAGTTCTTCACCGCTGCTGCACCGCCACCCAAGAAGATTCTGGCGGGGATGGAGCAAGCCGGTTTCAATGTCACCCAGTTGTACGGATTGACCGAAACGTACGGGCCGGCTGTCGTGAACGAGTGGCATGAGGAGTGGGACGCATTAGATTCGGGCGCCCGTACGGCACGCAAAGCCCGCCAGGGTGTGCGGTACCTGCCGCTGGAGGATCTGGCGGTGCTCGATCCGGAGACGCTCGAGCCGGTTCCTGCAGATGGCGAGACCATTGGCGAAGTCATGTTCCGGGGAAACGTGGTCATGAAGGGGTACTTTCGCAACCCCGAAGCGACGGAGGAGGCGTTCGCTGGAGGCTGGTTCCATTCGGGGGACCTCGGTGTCCTGCACGAGGACGGTTACATCGAACTCAAGGACCGGTCGAAGGACATCATCATCTCGGGCGGGGAGAACATCTCCTCGATCGAAGTCGAAGATGCTCTCTACCGCCATCCGGCAGTTGCCGGTGTTGCCGTCGTCGCGATGCCGCACGAGAAGTGGGGTGAGACTCCTTGTGCATTCGTCGAACTTGCACCGGGATCGTTAGCCACCGCAGAGGAGCTAGCCCAGCACTGTCGAGATAACCTGGCGGGCTACAAGATCCCCCGGCACTTCATCTTCGAGTCCATTCCGCGAACGTCGACCGGCAAGATCCAAAAACACCTACTACGCAGCCGTGTGGCCGAGTAGCACGCAGATGATTCGTGCTGGTTAGTTTCCAGTACCAGCTGGGGTACCTGCTACCTCGCAGGCCCATTGTGCGGTTTGCTCGAAGTTTCCGAAGGTGTAAAAGTGAAACCCGCCGACATCATCGGCGCGTTTTGCGAGCGGAGCGAGACCTTCGACCAACGTCTGGGTGCTGGAGTTGCCCAGTGCAGTCTTGGCAAGCCGGACACCGTTCTTGCGCAGGAGACCGATGCTTTCCCCGATGCCGCAAGCGTTGGCAATCTTGAGTAATCGGGTGCCGCTGACCAGCCCAGGAATGCCGATGTGCAGCCGAGCGCCACCGGCAATGGGGCTGTATACGTCGGCATGCCAGGAATCGATGGCTGTCGGGTCGAGGACGAACTGCGAGACCGCCTCCACGGACAGGCCTTCGTCGCGTGCGGTGGACAGGTTCTGAACGAGGACCTCACGTGAGGTGTCCTCGCTCATTACTGGATGCCCCTCAGGATGGGCGGCGATACCGACCTTCTCGATACCGAGTTCGGTCAGGATTCCGCTGCGCAGGAGTGCCCCGGTGTCCGCGTAGGGACCTTCCGGGGTAGCTGGATCACCACCGATCACCAGCACCTCGCGCACGTGCGCCTGCTCGATCAGTTCTCCCACGAAGTCCCGGAGGAACTCCTGTGAAGGAACTCGTCGAGCGGCGATATGCGGCACCGGCACCATCCCTTGCGAGTCGAGTTTGCGGGCGGCCGAGACGATTGCTTCCTTGGTGGCCTTGGGTGGCCACGCGATGTAGACACGGGTGCCCTCGGGCACGTGATCGCGGAAGTCTTCGATGCGCTCAGCGTCTTGGGGCACTGACTCGATGGAGAAGCCCTGTACTGCTGTGGCAACGGCGCTGGCGTTCATACGATCGCTCCGGGGAATTCGGGGGTATCCGTGGCGCGGCCGCGAGGTATATCCCCGGCCTTGTCGTACAGCGGGAGATCTGTCACGGTGGCCAACTGCCGAGAGCCATCGGCGCACACAACTTCCACTTCGGTGTTTGGGCCGAGAGCGGGATCATCGAGCCGCACGATTGCGATCCCGCATTGCATCGTTGGTGACCAAGCACTGCTGGTCACACGCCCGATCTCACGGGACTCCTGAAACAAGGTGCGGCCGTGCTGGGGAGTGCCTTCTGCGCAGACAAGACCCCACGTCCGGCACCGGCGGTCGGCCTCCTGCAAGGCTGCGCGGCCGATGAATTCGCCCTTGTCCTCATCGACGAGCGATGCAAATCCAGCCTCGAAGGGGGTCACGCTTTCGTCGAAATCAGTACCCGCAAAAAGAAGTCCACCTTCGATGCGCCGGGCGTTGGTGACTTCGGCCGGTGTCGTGTCCATCTCGTAAGCGCGCCCGGCTTCCATGATGCGTTCACCGATCGCCACGGCATCAACATGGGGTTCAAGGTAAAACTCCCAGCCCAACTCACTGGTGAAGCCGGTGCGCGTGATGACGACCGGTTGGCCATCGATATGAATGCGCGCCATATCGAAGTAGCGAAACTGCTCAGGCAGTCCCTCATCAGCCACGGCATCGAGTACATCAAGTGAGCGAGGCCCTTGGACTTGGCTTACCCACACGTGGGGGTTGAACACCTCGACATCGAAGCCTTGAGCTTGCGCGCGCAACCAACCGTAGAACTCGCCGTCGCTTTGCACGTACCAAAAGCGTTGATCTTCCAGGCGAATAAGGACGCCGTCCATCATCGCGCCACCATCGGGATAGCAGGCGATCTGATAACTACAGCGGCCCACCCGAACCTTATGAACGTCCCGGGTGAAAACACGGTCCAGCATCTGCGCCGCTTGCGGTCCCCGGATCTCCGTAGGCAGTTCACCAGTGTGCGAGAGCATCACCTGGCGCCTGAGCCGCCAGTAGAGCTCGTTTGCATCGCCATTGCGGTAGGAGAGCGAGCGGAGTCGGCCGTTGTAAATGCCGAAGTGCGGCTCGTGCGGCAATTCCTGGTAGACCAGGGGGTGCGGAACCATGCTTTGGCGAAACTCCACGGCTCCGCCGGTGGATGTCACGGGTGTGATGACGAACTCGACGCTGCCGACCTCTTGGTTCAGCATAGGTACCCCCAGCAAGAGTGATTCCGCATTCCCGGGGTGCCCCGTAAGGGGACGCTATATCCGAGGAAACTTCAACGCAATAGGGAGCGGCCTTATCGGGCCAAAGCCGGCAGCGCCAGGCCGGTATTGGCGTGGCAGCGGTAGCCGTTCGGAACCTTGTACAGGTACTGCTGGTGGTAGTCCTCGGCGAGGAAGTACTCGAATTCCGCTGCCGGGACGATCTCGGTTGTAATGGGAGGGTATCCGCGTGCGGCGATCGCCTCGGCATAGGCGTCGCGGGTTACCTCAGCGAGCTCGCGCTGCTCATCGGAGGTGTAGAAGATCGCGCTTCTGTACTGCGTGCCGATGTCGTTTCCTTGCCGATGGCCCTGAGTCGGATCGTGGTTCTCCCAAAAGACCTTCAAGATTTCGTAGGTCGTGATCTCCTCGGGTTGGTATGCGACGAAGACGGTCTCGGTGTGCCCCGTCATCCCGGTGCACACCTCCTCGTAGGTGGGGTTGGGGGTGAAGCCGCCCATGTAGCCCACGGAGGTTCCCTGCACGCCCGGTAGGCGCCAGTAGATCTCCTCAGCACCCCAAAAGCAGCCCATCGCCAGGTAGATGCCCGCTAGCGCAGGATCATCGGGATGCATGGGTGTGCCGAACACCGCGTGTTGGTCGGTGGCGGTGAAGACTGGCTGGGCTCGACCCGCAAGTGCGGAATCGGCATCGACCATTTGCGAGCGAGAGGAGAACCCGAACATGCAACTAGGGTAAACGCTATGGACGGATTCAACACTCGGGCGATCCACGCGGGCCAAGAGCCCGATCCACTCACCGGTGCGGTGGTTCCACCGATCTATCAGGTGTCCACCTATGCCCAAGACGGCGTAGGCGGATTGCGCGGCGGATACGAGTACTCCCGCAGCGCGAACCCGACGCGCACTGCGCTCCAGGAGTGCCTTGCGGCGCTCGAAGCGCCCGAGGACCCCGATGCCCGGGCGATGGCCTTCGCATCCGGATTGGCCGCGGAGGACACTGTTATGCGCACTGTCCTGGCGCCGGGAACGCATGCGGTGATTCCGGACGATGCCTACGGCGGGACCTACCGGTTATTTGCGAAGGTGGCACAGCCGTGGGGCGTTGAGCACACTCCGGCGGCTGTCACCGACCCGCAGGCCATCGCCGCGGCCATCCAACCTGGACGCACCCGGTTGGTATGGATCGAGACTCCCACGAACCCACTGTTGAACATCGCAGACATCGCGGCCATCGCCGAGGTTGCCCATGCGGCCGGCGCATTGCTCGTTGTCGACAACACCTTCGCGTCGTCGTACCTGCAGCAGCCCCTCTTGCTGGGAGCCGATGTGGTCGTACATTCCACAACCAAATACCTCGGCGGGCATAGCGATGTCATCGGTGGCGCACTCGTTGTTCGTGATCTGGAGTTGGCCGAACGTCTGGCCTTTCACCAAAATTCGATGGGTGCGGTGCCCGGACCGTTCGACTCGTGGTTGGTATTGCGCGGGATCAAGACGCTCGGCGTGCGGATGGACCGGCATAGTGCGAACGCTCGTGCTGTCGTTGAATTCCTCAATGGCCATCACGCAGTTCGGGAGGTTCTGTACCCGGGGCTGGCCTCGCACCCCGGTCACGAAGTCGCGGCGCGTCAGATGCGTGATTTCGGTGGCATGGTCTCGTTCCGGGCGGCAGGAGGTGAACAGGCTGCGGTCGACCTATGCGCGAAGACGCAGGTATTCACGCTAGGCGAATCGCTAGGTGGCGTGGAGTCGCTTATTGAACATCCGGGCCGAATGACGCACGCATCGGCCGCCGGGAGCCCGCTTGAGGTGCCCGCAGATCTGGTGCGTTTGAGCGTTGGTATCGAGGACGCTGAAGACCTCATCGCCGATCTCGATAAGGCCCTTCGCTAGGTGCAGCTAGGAAGCCGGTTGTGGCAGCGGGTCGGTGAT
>DASYOJ010000061.1:0-2391 GCA_036007925.1 Candidatus Nanopelagicales bacterium | reverse complement strand
GTTATCGGCATGGGTAAGTGCGGTGGGCGCGAATTGAACTACATCAGCGATGTCGACGTCATCTTCGTTGCCGAACCGGCTGAAGGGTGCGAGGAATCCGATGCCCTCGGGGCTGCTACGCGACTAGCCAGCGCACTGATGCGGGCATGTTCAAGCGTGACGCCCGAAGGGTCCATCTGGGAAGTCGATGCGGCGTTGCGTCCGGAGGGAAAGCAAGGTGCGCTGGTTCGTACATTGCCCTCGCATGTGGGCTACTACGAGCGCTGGGCGAGTACGTGGGAATTCCAAGCACTGCTCAAGGCGCGGTTCGCTGCCGGTGATGAAGATCTGGGAACGCGGTATGTCGACCGCATCAGTGAATTCGTCTGGGCCGCCGCCGATCGCCCGGACTTTGTCTCCGACGTTCAAGCGATGCGCCGCAGAGTCGAAGACCATCTGCCCAGCGCCTCGGCTGACCGGGAGATCAAATTGGGACCCGGTGGCTTACGAGATGTCGAGTTTTCCGTGCAGTTGCTGCAGTTGGTCCACGGGCGCAGTGATGTCATGCTGCGCAGCCCCACAACCCTCGTAGCGCTCGAAGCGTTGGCGACGTGGGGATATGTGGGTCGCGAGGATGCGTCGGCTCTTACGGAGGCCTACCGATTCCTTCGCACCCTGGAGCACCGGCTCCAGCTCAAGCGCCTTCGTCGAACGCACACCTTGCCCGACGACGACGCCGAGCTTCGCGTTCTCGCCCGCTCGGTTGGCCTGCGTGCGGATCCGGTAGCTGAACTTACGAAACGTTGGAAACAGCATCAACGGCAAGTGCGACGATTACATGAGAAGTTGTTCTATCGCCCCTTGCTGCAGTCGGTGGCGCGTTTGGAAGCCGGTGAAGCGCGACTTTCCATGCAGGCAGCGCAAGAGCGGCTCGAGGCGCTGGGCTATACCGATCCTGCTGGCGCCATTCGTCATCTGCAGGCTTTGACAAGTGGTGTCTCACGGCGTGCTGCGATCCAGCGAACACTGCTGCCGGTGATGTTGGGTTGGTTTGCCGATGGACCCAACCCCGATGCAGGGTTACTGGGCTTTCGCCAAGTAAGCGATGCGCTCGGTTCTACTCCGTGGTACCTCCGGCTCCTGCGCGATGAATCAGTAGTTGCTGAGCGCTTGGCTTTCGTGCTGTCCGCGAGTCGTTACGCCACAGACTTGTTGTTGCAGGCACCAGAGTCGGTCCGGATGCTCGCCGACGACGAGGAATTGCACCCGCGGGACAAACAGGCACTGCTGGTCGAGGCGATGGCCGTCGTCCAACGGCAAGAGGATCCGGTTGCGGCCGTGGGAGCGTTGCGCGGGATGCGTCGACGCGAACTTTTTCGCCTAGCCGTTGCCGATCTACTCGGCAGGCTCGAGGTAGACCGCGTGGGTCCGGCCTTAAGCGACGTCGCAGAGGTGACGCTCGAAGCGGCTTTGAGTGTGGCAGTGCGCAAAGTGGTGGGGGACAGTGAGCAATTGACCGACGTGGCCGTTGTGGCTATGGGGCGGTTCGGTGGCCGGGAGTTGGGCTTTGCCAGTGATTTGGATGTCATGTTCGTGCACGAGCCGCGGCCGGGAACCGACGAAACTGCTGCTGGTCGACAAGCAACGATGGTCGCTGAAGAACTGCGCTCACTGTTGATGTCTGCCTCAACTGATCCACCGGTGGACCTTGATGCCGATTTACGGCCCGAAGGCAAGGCCGGGCCGCTTGTGCGCTCGTTGGCTTCGTATGGGGCCTACTACGAGCGCTGGTTCTCACCGTGGGAAGCACAGGCCTTGCTGCGCGCGAACCCGGTGGCCGGTACGCCCGAACTCGGTCGGGCGTTCACCGAATTGATAGATCCACTTCGGTGGCCGACAACCGGACTCGATGCCACGGCCGTGCGCGAGGCCAGGCGATTGAAAGCTCGAATGGAATCCGAACGCTTACCGCGAGGAGCCGATCCCACGCTGCACACGAAACTAGGTCGAGGGGGTCTATCGGATGTCGAATGGACGGTGCAGCTATTGCAGATGGAGCACGCAGCAGTGCACCCGATCTTGCAGACAACTAACACGGTGGAGGCTCTTGCTGCCTGTGTCGAGGTAGGCGTGCTCGATGCTCGCGATGCCGACACTTTGCGACAAGCGTGGATACTTGCCACAGCTGTTCGCGATGCTTTGATGTTGCTTCGCGCCCGACCAGGTGATTCCTTGCCGAGTGATGTCACGGAGCTCTCCGCCGTTGCCGCCGTGATCGGCAGAAAGGGTGCTTCGGTGGGTCAATTGCGAGATGACTACCTTCGAGTGACGCGTCGTTCGCGTCGCGTTATGGAGAAGATCTTCTACGGCGAGGGATGATCGCTCCCGTTCTTTGAGCCCACGCCTGCCATT
>DASYOJ010000060.1:0-3610 GCA_036007925.1 Candidatus Nanopelagicales bacterium | reverse complement strand
GCATTGATGTCATCACGCGCATATTCGGCCTACTGCTGCTCGCCATCGCTATCGGTTCGATACTGGTGTCTCTTTCGAACTCATTCCCTGGTTTGACCCAATAGCCCACGTCGGGCACTAGTCAGTCAACGGCAGGTCTTGCTGCGGTGCGAGGTAGATCGTGGCTGTCGCCCGACGCGCTTTGGCGCCCTGCTGATCCGCGCGGCCCAGTCCCTCGGTGCGCACGATGCGGTCCATGCCGCGCGATTCGAGGTAGTCGGCCACCGATTCCGCGCGCGAGGTGGACAAGGAGGAATCGTTCGACCGGTTCGGGGTGGGTTGGACGAAGCCGACCACCACGGTGCACGTGGGGGTGCCTTGCCTGTTGGCTTTGCGGACCAACCGGTTCAACGTGCGGCGGGACTTCTTCGTCAGATCGGATTCCAACACATCAAAGTAGACCGTGGCGCGGACGCGTTTCCCAACCTCACACGTGGGCGCCGTTGTCTGCAACGTTGTCTGGAAGCGCTCACCGCTGACGGTTTGCAGTTGAATAGTCATACTCACCGGGCCGGAGTAAGCCGGTTCGGGTGTGTAGGTCACCGTGCCGATGCGGTTGTTCACCGACCAATCACCGGAGTCGTTTTGCACGACCGGGGTCTCGATGCGGGTGTCGGGGTCAACCAATACCACCGACGACGGCTCCCACGGATCATCCGGCGGTGTGGGCAATTCGTCGATTGGCGTGAAGACGACCTCATCGCCGTCTTCGGGTAGCGGCTTGGGCTCCTCGATCGGATCCAAAATGTTCTCCGGCGGGACTATCGGTGCAGGTTCAGCTGGTTCCCACTGCGCGAACAGGACTCCGTCGCTCTGCCCAAGGGGGTAGAACGCGCCCGGTGGATAAGACGCGCCACTGCCGTCGGCCGCGGAGTTCCATCCGGCGAAGGTGAAACCCTCACGATCGAAACCAACACCCGGAGCAACCGTCACTTCCTGATCGACGAAACCCGACTGCTTGGCCGGCCGTTCCCCACTTCCACCATTGATCCGGTATTCCAAGGTCACGGTGACGATCGGGGCTGACGGACAACTCGCCCCATCCGTGGGGACCTGCAACGTCCGGTCGGTACCCAGCACAAAGGCCCTCTCGGTTCCGAGCGCGACAGCTGTTGGCTGACGCTTTTGCAGTTCCTCAGCGGTGATGACGTAGATGCGTCGTTGTTCGTTGTTATAGAAGTAGGCGTTGTTGCCTTGGTCCAAGTAAGACGCGCCGTAGTTGCCCTTGCTCGGAACACCTAGCACCGTCTTGCGGGTAAAGGTGGAACGTTGCCCCACCGCGGCCACCTGGCTGGCCGCATCCCCGCCGGGCAGGTTCGCGATGAATAAGTTGGAATGGCTCATGCCATACCCAACGGTGCGATCGGACGTGAACGCAATATCCGCCGCATCCCACACCCCGCGCGGAAGCGCCTGCAACGTGGCCTGAGCCGGCTGGCCGCTGCGGGTAGGTGCTACGTCGATGGTGAGCATTCGGTTGCGCCGTTGGATCGCCAGCAACAGATCATCGGCGATGAAATCCCCGGAGATCAGGTTCAGGTTCTGCACCGGAGCCCCGGTCCCACTGTCGATGATCGCCCCGAGGTCTTCGTAGACACCATTCGAACCGAACTTCCACAGATGCCGATTCGAACCATTCGGCGCAACGCCGTAAATGAAATCATCAGCCGGGTTGTAACCCGTGGCATTCGCACCCGGAGCCTTATCCGGACCACCACCATCAGGAACCAGATCCATCGTGTTACGGGTCGGGTCGTAGACATACAGCACGCCACCACCGGTACCGGACACCTGGATCAGATCCGGCGTGCATAGGAACGGCTCTGGACCGGAAGCAACATCGGTCCAAATAGCGAAAAGGCGGTTGTTCCCGGTCAACTGAATCGGCGCGCCCGGGGCAAACACCTGACCCTCGCCGTTTGGATCGGTTCCGAAACCACGGAGGGTGTAACCCTCGCGCGTGCACGAGTCTGCACCGGGCAGGTTGACCCAGGAAGTGTCCGGTCCGCTCACGCTCGTGATCGAGCAGGTGCCCTCGTTCGGATCAATGCTCACCGTGTACTGCGCAGCGTTCGGTGCAGCGTTCGGTGCAGGCGCGGGAGCAGGAGCCGGAGAGGTGCCCCACTGCGCATAAAGCGTCAGATTTGAACTTGGCATCGTGAAGCTGGCCCCGGGTGAGTACGAGGTACCGGAACCGTCATTAGCTGTATTCCAACTTTGGAAGACGAAACCGGATTTCGTGGGCGTGGTCGAGGGCAGCACCACCGTGCTTCCGGGAACCTCGGGAGTATCGGCGGGTCCACCGGCGCCGCCGCTGAGGTCGTAGTGAATCTCGACGGTCTCGCCGATCCACACCGCGTAAAGCGTCAGATCTTCGGCTGGCATTAAGAACTTGCTGCCTGGTGCATACACAGTTCCAGTGCCATTTGAAGATGCTGCCCAGCCGCCAAAGACGTATTCCGCCCTGGTTGGTGCAGCAGCGCCAACTGTTACTTCCTGCAGGTAGTTAAGTCCTGACTGCGGGTTCGCTGTTCCGCTGCCGCCATCCAAGTCATACGTGATGGTGTAGTCATTCGCCGTCCACTGCGCATACAGAACCGTGTCACCTGCGGGCATCGTGAAATTACCACCAGATGCATACTCGACATCGTTGTCATCGGTCCACTTGTCATTGAACGTGTACCCAATTCTTGTGGGTTTTTCGGAACTCAGGGTCACCGAATCACCTACTGGCCTGATCACCGGTTCGGGCGCACCTTCTCCGCCATTTGCGTTATAGGCCAGTTCGAATTCCTCCGGAATCCACTGGGCGAAAAGCGTGACATCACCAAGCATCGTGAAAGTGGCGCCGCTTGCATAGGCAGTTCCCGAACCATCAGCAGCCGTGTTCCAACCGTTCAACCAGTAATCGTCACGCGACGGGGTGTCGGTCGTGACAGTAGCTGTGTCCGCGTAGTCGACATCCTGACTCGCAGGCGCGGTTCCACTACCGCCATTGAGATCGTAGGTAACCGTGTACTGCACCGGAGTCCACTGTGCATACAAGATGACGTCCGCGTTACTAAGCGTGAGCGATCCACCCGCCGCGTAGGAATCTCCACCGCCACCAACTGCGGTGTTCCAACCATTAAAGGTATAACCCGTACGAGTCGGCGTGGTCGAAGACAACGTCACGGTTTCACCCGTGAGGCCAGCGCCCGAACTGGGCGCCCCCGTGCCGCCGTTGGCGTTGTACGTGATGTTGTGTGAGGTCAGCGTGTAACTGATGATGACGATGCCGCGACCACCGGCTGCACCGTTTGCCGTTGTGCCGTCGTAGGAGCCACCACCACCGCCGCCGCCGGTGTTCGGCGTGCCAGCTATCGGAGGGTTACCTGCGTTCCCGCCGCCGCCGGCGCCACCCAGACCTTGAGTATTCGTTGATCGGTCGCCTGCTCCACCGCCGCCACCAGCGAATAGGGCAGCTGCCGTCATGATGCTTGAAGACTTACCCGCACCACCGTTACCGCCGGCCGATCCACTGCCGTTGGCCCCGGCAGACGTCGCTCCACCGCCACCGCCGCCGCCACCT
>DASYOJ010000059.1:0-1964 GCA_036007925.1 Candidatus Nanopelagicales bacterium | reverse complement strand
GGCAGCTGGGCACCTGCGTCAACCACTGCCTGCATTCCGAGGGCAACAGCGTGGGCGACCCCTTCGATCACGCTGCGCAGCATCGCTTCGCGGTCGGTGTCCAAGCCGAGCCCGAGCCAGGCCCCGCGCAAGGACGCATCGACGAACGGGGTTCGCTCACCAGCCACGTAGGGGACGAAGATGGGATCGCTGGCTCGCACTCCACCGTCGAGTGCCGCATTCGCTTCCTGTGTTGTTGCGGCCAACCACTCCAATGCCTTGCGCAATGCGATTCCCGCGTTTTGCACCGCACCGATGCGGTACCAGCCGCTCCCAGGCGCCCCGGCGGTGGCGAACAGGTGCGTCCCGCGGGCGATGCCACCACCGGGTTCGGGCACGATCGAAACCGATTGCGAGCCAGAGCCCACCGCAGTGAAGCCGTCGCCGATGGCCAGACCAAAACCGGTGATCGCTGCAGCCGTATCGGCCGCACCCACCACGCACGGGATATCCCGGCCGGCGATAGTGAGCGTTCCGGCGGAGGCTCGGGAATCAACGATGGGTGGCAAGAGATCCGGGTCGATCCCAGCCCAGGCGATCGCGTGCTCGTCCCAAGTTCCGGTGGCGACGTCGGCCAACAAAGTGCCGCTGGCATCGCTGGGTTCGGTGAGCACCCGCCCACCCAGACGGGCGCGGAGCCAGTCCTTGGGTTGCAGCGCGTGGACGGCTTTTGTCAAGGACTGCGGTTCGTGATCGCCCACCCACCGCAGCGAGGTAGCAGCAAAACCCGATACCGCTGGGGAACCCAGCCGGGCCAAAGCACCCTCGCCCATCTCGGCGTGCATGCTGGCGGCCTGCGCTGCTGACCGAGTATCCGCCCAGGTGATGGCGGGGCGGACGGGGTCAAGATCGTCATCGCACAGCACGAGCCCGTGCATTTGCCCGCTGAAGCCGACCGAGTCCACCTGATCGATCGAGGCGCCGAGTTCATCGATCGCCTCGTGAGTAGCGGCCAGCCAGGCGCGCGGGTCCGCTTCGGCCCAGCCTGGTTGCGGGGAGGACAGCGGATATGAACGCGAGGCTTTGGCGTGCACGGATCCATCCGGGTGAACGACCGCCACCTTGACCGAACCTGTGCCCAAGTCCACACCCAGAGCTGCCCCATCGCGCGTCACGCGTGGAAGTATCGCCCATATGCATAACCGCGTTGCCGTCGTCGGCAGTTTGAACATTGACCTCGTTGTCGAACTCGACCGGATGCCCGGTGCCGGCGAAACGGTCTTCGGCACATCGTTAGAACGACATCCCGGCGGCAAAGGACTCAATCAGGCGGTCGCTGCGGCCCGCTTGGAGTCCGAAGTCCACATGATCGGGGCCGTCGGCGACGACGGCTCGGGTGATTGGTTGCTTGATGTGGTTGTCCGCGAGGGCATCCGATCCGAGGGAATCGCAACAGCCCGCGGAACATCGGGCACTGCGCTCATCGAAGTCGACACCACCGGCCAAAACCGGATCATCGTCATTCCCGGAGCGAATGACCAGGTGAAACCCGCGGCCGTGGCCGAACACTTGATGTCCCTGGGCGCAGTCGATGTGGTCCTCACCCAAGGCGAAGTTCCGGTGGATGTGATGGTCGCGGCCGCCGAGACCGGCAGGAAGATCGGTGCGCAAGTAGTGGTGAACCCTGCGCCGGTGCGCGAGTACCCACGCGAGTTGCTGAAAAATGTCGATGTGCTGGTGCCCAACGAGCACGAAGCCCATCAACTCACCGGAATGCCCGTCGACAACATGGTCGACGCTGTCGAAGCAGCGCACCAACTTCAAGACCGCGGCCCCACCTGCGTGATCATCACGCGCGGGGAAAAAGGAGCCGTATGGAGTTCACCGGACGGTTCTGGGCAAAGCGCGCCATTCAAAGTCACGGCAGTGGACACCGTTGCCGCCGGTGACGCCTTTTGCGGCGCGCTATCAGCTGCTCTTGCCCG
>DASYOJ010000058.1:0-6155 GCA_036007925.1 Candidatus Nanopelagicales bacterium | reverse complement strand
ATCGAAGGTCGTGATCACAGGGACGAAGATGCCGGAGAGTTCCACGGATGACGTTTCTACCAGCCTCAACCGGCCCGCGTGGCCTCATCGGCCAGGACGCTGTTCACGGTGTTTGCCAAGGTCCCCAGAACGATGGGTCCGACGATGCGGACGGCAACTCGACCCTCGCGGTCCAAGATCACCGTGACCGGAAGTGCGCGCGGTGGGACATCAGGTACCTGCGCGAGTAAGGAGCCATCCGGGTCGATGATGCTGCGGTAGGGAGTGTCGGCGGTGAATTCCTGAGCGGCGGCGACCTCGTCTTGAACGTTGATGCCGACGAATGTGACGCCTTGATCCTCGAAGTCACGGGCTACTTGGGTGAATTCGGGCTTTTCGGCGCGGCAGGGGGCGCACCAGGTCGCCCAGGCGTTCACCACCGTGATGTCACCGCGCGAATCGGCGAGAGAGAGTTCATTGCCATCAAGATCGGTTCCGGCGATGTCCAACGGCTCGCCGCGTTCGTCGGGTGGGATCACGGTCAGGCCGATTCCCGGATCGGTGGTGATTTCTCCGGCCTCAACGGGAATGAGGGTCTCTTCGGCAGGTGACAACAGGCTGCAACCGGAGGTGAGAACCGCGGTGACAGCGAGCAAGACTGCGAGTCGCTTCACGCTGTGGCCGCCTCCTGTGCCTCTCGAGCTTCTTGACGTTCCAGGCGAGTGGTCTCGCGCTCTTGGTCGCGCCACCATTCGATGGCAGCCACCATCATCCACATGCCATCGAGCACCATCGCCAGCGCCCACATCAAGGCGCCGGCGAACTTCTGGTCGGTCATGACGTCGATGCCATAGGCGGAAGCGGCGATCTCATACGGCCAATACAGCGGGATGGGGGAGAAGTGGATAACGATCCCCAGTGTCGTCTCGGGGATCATCATCAAGCCCAGGGACATCAGGCGCACGCTTGGTGCGGGCCGCTTGGCGATCAGATCACAGCCGATGAGTGGGTAGTAGAAGATGAGTGCGGCCAGCAAATACAGGGGCCGCATCACGAATTCCATGCCGTCATGACTAATCAGCGCCCAGTTCATCACCAATTGCGTGTGCGATCCCAACAGCACTGTTGCGAAGAGGGCCCAGCCCACGTATGGGTTCGTTGCAATCTCCACTGGGCGCGAACGCAAGACGCGGATGAGGCGACGACGACCCACCCGACCGAGGTTCGCGTACGTGAGTCGAACGGGGGACGACAGCACGAGGAGAGGACCGGCGATCATCAACACCAGTAGGTGCTGACCCATATGCGCCCAGAAAGCGTCATGTGCCCAGGCGCCGAACGGCCCGAGGTAGGCCAGGGCCAATGCGCCGATCGCACCGAAGAAGGCGATAGTCGGCCCGCTCGACCAGCCACCGGATGCACGGCGCGCCGCCCACACGTAGATCACCACGAGCGCCATGAGATTGGCTAGGACGAAAAGGTTCAGATCAATCGCACCGCTTGCCGGGGTTACGCCACCCATGGCCTCACCATATGCGCCCCACGGCACCGTGGTCCGCGCTTGTTCCATGGTTCACAAAGCCATCTCCTTTTCACGCATTCCTCTCGGAAAGTTCATGTACCGGCGTGCCACGCGCTGTATGTTTGACATTAGCTTCACAAAATAAATACCGTTCACCTAATCGATTCTTGTCGTGTGCATTCGTTTTAAGGGGAGGCTTGTGAAGCGGGTCCTTGTGACGGTTCTCACCGTGCTCGTTGGAGCCGGCATTGTTGTGGGAGTTGGCCTGTTCAGCTGGTGGAATGAGCGCGAACCGGCCACCTTGGCGGCGCAGGTTGCCGGCACCATGCAAACCCCCCAAGGGGAGTTACCGCACGCCACCTTGGAACTTGCGGTATATCCGAGTACGTCCGAGAAAGTTCCGGGGCCGCGTACAACGTCGGCGCTCCAAGAGAATCTATTGTCCGAGCAGCCCTTCTTTTGGCCGTCAAGCAGCATCGAGGTGCCGGCAAATTCCGCGGTGACCATCACGTTCTTGCAGTACGGGGGGCCCATGGGTCAGATTTACAACGATTTCTTCGCCGAGGTTCACGGGACCATGGACGGAACCATGGACTGGAACGGTAATTCGGTTGACAAAATCAAGGCGACCGAAGCGACGCACACATTTACCGTCCACCAATACCCAGAAGCGAACGAGCCCGAGTTTTTCTTGAACGTCCCCCTTCCCATCAATGATTCCAAAGCCAAGATGGACAAGGACGGCTACGCAGAGAAGCCGCAACGTGTCGAGGTCACCTTCATCACCGGAGACCCTGGCAAGTACGTGTGGAATTGCCAGTTCCCGTGCGGTGATATGTACCAGGAGTTCGGCGGGGCAATGCAGACTCGCGGATGGATGGGTGGAACCTTCGAGGTGGTGGCGTGACCACCATGGACACCCGGCCTTCCGGTCAGCCCGACGAGCCGGAGCCACCCACGAACCGTCCCCCGTCGATGCATCGCGTGAAGTTGTGGCTGAAGCGGCCCTACGCGAAGGGGATCGTTGGACTCACCATTTTGCTGGGCATCTTGCTGCTGCCGGTTGCTTGGTTGATCCTCATTCCGATGCAGGCCACCGGTGCTCCTGCCTCAGAGATCATGGCCGGCATCGAGCAAACCGTTTTCGTGTTCACGCTTGTGTCGGTCCCGATCGTGGCCTTCGTGTACGCGGTACTTGTCTACAGCTTGCTTAAGTGGCGCAAGTACAAAGGCGACCAAGTGCCCGAGGATGAAAGTCCAGCGATTCGGACGAACACCATCGGAGTTGTGCTGTGGACGGCCATGTCCAGTGTGCTGGCGTTTTTCCTGGTGGTCTGGGGGCTCATCGAGTTGGCCCAGATCACCAGCAATTCCTACGGCACGATCTCCGCTGATCAGCAGCCGGGTGATGAGCAATCGGTGATCGTTAATGTGACCGGTCAGCAGTGGATTTGGACCTTCGAATATCCCCAGCACGATGGGGTAACCACCGAAGTGCTGTACCTACCCAAGGACCGCCCGGTGTACTTCAACGTGACGTCTAAAGATGTCATTCACAACTTCTGGCTCGTCGAACTCGGTGTCAAGATCGACGCGAACCCCGGTGCAATCACGCAAACAGGTGTGACGCCGAACAAGCTCGGATCATTCAACCTCCGGTGCGCGGAGTTGTGCGGCATGCACCACGCCTACATGGAAACCTCTATCGAGGTGGTTGAGGGCGAGACCTTTGAATCGGTCATGCGTGAATTGGGTGGAGGTAGGACGGCATGAGTACGGAGACCCTCACCCAGACCGCCTCTGTATACGGCACAGAGGTCCCGCAGCCTAGGCAGTACGGCAAGCCCGGCGGCATTATGCGCCGACTCAATATGGGCACGGCGCTGGTCGGTGGCATCGGCCTGGCCGTTATCGCAGGTTTCGTCGCCAACGCTTTCGTGCCGTCGGGAGCCTCGAGTGCGACCTTCGCTCCGGTGGCCCCAGACATCGTTTACCTCGCAGTCTTGGTCGGGTGGACCATTGGATTCTCCGCTGGTATCGGAGCTTTCGTTGGACCGATCCGCTGGTTGCTTGGTCGTGACCTGACGCACGCCGATGCGGAGTACCTGGCGGGCAAGGATCTCGGTGTCAAGCGCTACTTCAAGTTCACCACCGATCACAAGGTGGTTGGGGTCCAGTACCTGGTGGTCTTCGCGTTCATCCTTGGTCTTGGTGGCCTCCTTGCGATGCTGATCCGCACCGAACTCGGTGTTACCTGGAGCGAAGTCTTTTCTCCGGCCTTCTACAACTCGATGATCGGCACCCACGGCATTGCCATGATCATCGCGATGATCATCTCGGTGATGGGGCCGATTGCGAACTTCATCATGCCGCTGATGATCGGCGCGCGGGACATGGCGTTCCCGCGCTTGAACGCACTGAGTCTGTGGCTCGTGGTCGTAGCAGCGCTGTGCTTGATCAGCACCTTGTTCACGGGCGGGATCCAGGACGGTTGGTCGGTCTACCAACCGCTGGCTTCGCAAGGACCACCGGCAATGCTCGGCTACCAGATGACGATCATCGTCTTTGCGATCTCCACCGGTGTAGCCAGCGTCAACTTGATTGTCACCGCACTGACGATGCGCGCTAAGGGAATGACCTGGTCGCGCACTCCGATCTTCGTCTACGGCATCTTCGGTGCAGCCCTGATGGGTCTGTACGCCTTCCCCTTCTTCCAGTACTCCCAGATCATGGCGCTCACCGATCGGATCTGGAACACCTCGTTCTTCAATCCGCTGCAAGGCGGCAGCGTGTGGCTGTACGAGAACTTGTTCTGGCTGCTGGGTCATCCTGAGGTGTACGTCATCATCATTCCGGGCACGGTGGTGCTGTTCGAGATCATGCCGGTCTTCATGCGCAAACCCCTTTTCTCGTTCAACTTTGCCGTGGCCGGCATCGTGGGTGTTGTTGCACTCAGTGGTTTGGTGTGGGCGCACCACATGTACATGACCGGTTGGGCCCCGGCCGCCAACTATCCGTTCATGCTGTCAACGGAGATGATTTCGATCCCCGTGGGATTCCTCGTCCTCGTGGTGATCGGCACTATGTGGCGAGGATTGGTGTGGACAAGGCTGCCGATCATGGCTGTCTACGCCGTCGTCTTCAACAAGATGATCGGTGGCGTTACCGGCATCTATCTGTCGGATGTGCCTGTGGACCAGTACATGCACGGGACCATGTTCGTCGTCGCTCACTTCCACTACATGTTGATGGGTGCCGGTTTGTTCGGAGCGATGGCGGGCTTGGCGTTCTACTTCCCGAAGATGACCGGACGAGTGCTCGACGAACGAACCGCCTCCATCGGGTTCTGGACAGCCTTCACCGGCTTCCAGATCACCTTCATGGCGATGTTCGTCGCTGGGTTGCAGGGCATGCCTCGCCGTGTGCTGCAGTTCGACAGTTTGTTCAATACGCCTAACTGGATCTCCACGATCGGCGCTTACATCATCGGTATCGGCATGCTGATCTTCGCTGGTGCGGTGATCTCCTCCTGGATTAGCGGAGATAAGGCTCCGTCCAATCCATTCGGTTCCAAGTCTCTTGAATGGCAAACCCCGACTCCGGTGCCGCTGGAGAACTTCGAGGTACTGCCGGTCGTCACCGAGCGTCCGTACAACTACGGCGTCCCGGATCCGTACGAAAAGGAACTGCAAGCGACCGATCCTGATCTGCACCCGGAAGAGGTGGGTAGTCGGTGAGCACCACACAAGCAACGTCGAACGAGCCACTGTTCCCGACCACCGGGGAGCCGATCAGCACGATCGGTCGCCGGGCACGGGCGGGCCTGTGGTCGCTCATCGTGATGGATGCCGCGGGCACTATTGCGATCATCATCGCCTACTCCTACCTGTGGGCGCTGAATGTCAACGGTGGTTGGGCACCACCCGGTGCTTCGCTCACAGGATCACAGACCGACGAGAGCTTGCCGTCGTCTCCTCCGAAGGCATCCTTCGCTGTTGAGTGGCCGTTCTGGGCGATTTTCGGGTTGGTCGTGTTGTCCACCCTGGCCATGATGTTCGGGTACCGCGAACTCAAGCGCGGGAACCACGCAGGCATGGTCGTGGGTACTGGTGCGGCGCTGGTGGTGGCTGTTGGTGCACTCGTGGCCCAATGGATCCAGATCAGCACCTTCCCATTCGCCGCCACGGACGGTGCCTACGCATCGGCGGTGCTGCTGCTGTGCGCGAGCAACATCTTCAATCTGATCATCTTGATTTTCCTGCAGTTAGGGATGTTCATTCGCACCCATAAGGGCTTGGTCACCCCAGCCGTGCACTACCAGCCGCAGATCCTGACGTACTGGATGGTGTGGTTGAGCATCGCATTCCTGCTGGGAGCGATCTGCACCTCGTTCATGGTCGAAAGCCCGAACCTCGACCCGGCAATCTTCGGGACGTTCCAGCAGCAAAGCTGATGACCACCACTACACCGGTCGTCGAGTCACGCGGGCGTCAGCCCAGCCTTGTTGCATCGCTCCTGGCTGGGGTTCCCGTCCTCCTCCTCGTGCTCTGGGGTATCGGGGGCTTGAGTGAACAGAACATCCCGGGTCTGCCGGTTGTACCCCTGGCCACGCTGTGGTCACTTCCCGTAGACCTGTGGGTGCGAGATATTGCAA
>DASYOJ010000057.1:0-1532 GCA_036007925.1 Candidatus Nanopelagicales bacterium | reverse complement strand
GGGCGCCTTCTTGCATAGCCACGAAGAACGGGTTGGTGGAGTCCTTGGTGATCAAGGAGACCGCAACGGTGCCGCCTTCGCTGCCACCCTCGTCGCCACCGGATTCTTCGGTGGTCTCTTCGGTGGTCTCCTCGGTGGCGGCTTCGTCGCCACCTGAGTCGCCGCTGCCGGAGTCATCAGACCCACCACAGGCGGCCAGAACAACGGAAAGGGCACCGGCGGCCGCAACGACCGTGAATGCCTTCCCGCGCCGTGAGCGCTTGAACATGTGTTATCCCTTCGAAGGGGTAGATGGTGCATTTCCAGCTGGTTAGCCGGAGGTTACGGTTCTCTTTCTACGGTGCACGGGGACGAACCGCCAGGGTCGGCACACCACTCGTTACGTAACCGTTACGGCTTCGGTGCGTAATCGCTGCTCTGCGGTGCTTTACGTTCCATCGCGGGGATGACAACGTTGTCCGATAGATGGGCGCCACGGGGACTCAGCGGCGAATTTTCCTAGCGTTGGCGTGCTGGAAGGGCGAAAGACGGGGATGACAACGTTGTCAGGTCAGGGTCCGGTCAGTGACGCCGAGGCCGTTCGTCAGCGTTCCACGATGCGGGACGTAGCGGCGCTTGCGGGGGTGAGCGTGAAAACGGTTTCACGCGTCGTCAACGCCGAACCGGGGGTCTCTGCCGAGCTGGTGCAGCGGGTTCGCCGGGCGGCCGAGCAACTCGACTACCGACCGGATTTCAGCGCCAGCAATCTGCGGCGCACGGATCGGCGCACCTCCACGGTCGGCCTGCTGGTCGAAGACGTCGCCAACGAGTTCTCCGCCGCGGTGCACGCCGGGGTCGAGGAGGCTGCCCGAGACCGCGGTATCGCCGTTCTCACCGCGAGCATCGCCGATGATCCGGTACGCGAGCGCGATGCGGTCCGGGCGCTGTCCTACCGGCAGGTGGATGGCTTGATCGTCGTGCCCTCGGGTGCAGCGGACAGTTCGCTATGGAACGAGCGCGATATCGGGGTGCCGTTGGTGTTCGTCGATCGTGCCCCGCTCGGGGTGGCCGCCGATTGCGTACTGACGAACAACAAGGAGGGTGCCCGAGAAGGGGTGCAACACCTGCTGGACCGAGGCCACCGCGACATCGCGTTCCTGGGTGGTGTGATCCGGCTGGACACGGCGCAGGCACGTTACGAAGGGTTCGCCGACGCCCTGGCCACTGCTGGCGTAGCTGTCCGACCATCGTGGGTGCATCGGGATTTGCGCACCCCGGACGAAGCGACCGCAGTAGTACGCAAGATGTTCGCCAATACCCAGCCCCCGACTGCGATTTTCTCCGCGCAGAACCTGCTGTCGATGGGCGCCTTCCGTGCTCTGCGCGAGGCCGGGTTGAACCATCGTGTGGCGTTAGTTGGTTTCGACGATTTCGCCCTTGCCGACATGCTCGATCCGTCCGTAACCGTGATTGCGCAAGATCCGCGCGCGATCGGTTGCCGTGCCGCGGAGTTGTTGTTCGAACGAATGTCCGGCGGCAACGGCGCCGCCGGC
>DASYOJ010000056.1:0-4001 GCA_036007925.1 Candidatus Nanopelagicales bacterium | reverse complement strand
TGCTGTGCCCGCCGCGAGCACGCTGGCCCGGGCGATTGCCGGGCTCGGTGCGCCCTGTCACGTGCACGTGCCAGCTGATGAAGACGAAACGCGCCGCATCGCGCAGCGGGTCGCTCCAGAGGGGATCGTTGTCGCATGCGGGGGAGATGGCACCGTGCACGCGTGCGTGCAGGGGTTGATGGCCGCCGGCATCACGCCAGGATCGCGGCCGCGTATGGCCATTTGGCCGGTGGGAACCGGTAACGACATAGTTCGAGGTCTTGGACCGGTGGATGTCGACGATCCCGAAGCCTTCGCCGAATACCTAGTGGAAGGCAATGCGAGGCCGGTAGACGTCGGTCACGTGACCATCGAAGCTTCAGAGGAAATGCGTGAGCACTTCTTCCTGGGTGTGTTGTCCTGCGGGTTCGATTCCGACGTAAACGAACGCGCCAATGCGATGCCCGCGAAGGTTGGTCGGGCAAGGTACCTCCTGGGTGTGGCACGAGAACTGCCCAGCTTTCGCCCGCGCTGGTTCGCCATTGACAGCGATGGCACCGACCGCAGCATGGCCGCGATGGTGGTGGCCATCGGCAACGGACCGGCGTATGGATCGGGCATGTTCATCTGCCCGGGAGCGCGCACCGATGACGGGCTGTTCGATGTGACCGTGGTTACGAACGTCGCCAAGCGCACCTTGGTCTCGGTGCTGCCGCGCGTGTATACCGGCCGGCATATGGAACACGAGGCGGTCGAGGCGTGGCGAGCTCAGGTGTTGCGCATCGACGCGCCCGATTCTGTGGTGTACGCAGATGGAGAACGCCTGGGATCGCTCCCAGCACGGATCCAGGTGAAGGCAGGGGCGCTGCACTACATCGGCCCACCGGCCCATCACGAGTTAGCCGAGTAGAGCCATGGCCGAACCTTCGCCTGCGCAGCGCTATGCGAAGGCGCGCGAACGTGCCAAGCAAACCGCGTTGTCGGAATTCATGCGCGAATACGACTTCGAACTCGATGCCTTCCAGATCGCCGCCTGCGAGGCGTTGCAAGCCGGCTCCGGAGTTCTGGTGGCCGCACCCACCGGCTCGGGTAAGACGGTGGTGGGGGAGTTCGCCATCCACCTCGCTCTGCGCGATGGGGTGAAGTGTTTCTACACCACCCCGATCAAGGCTTTGTCGAATCAAAAGTACAACGAACTCGTGGAAAGACACGGAGCCGATCAGGTGGGTCTGCTCACCGGTGATAACTCGATAAATGGGGAAGCACCCGTCGTGGTGATGACCACCGAGGTCCTGCGCAACATGCTCTACGCCGGTTCGACCACATTGGACTCGCTCGGTTTCGTGGTGATGGACGAAGTGCACTATCTCGCCGATCGCTCCCGAGGTGCGGTGTGGGAGGAAGTGATCATCCACCTGCCGCAGCGGGTGACGGTCACAGCACTGTCGGCCACGGTGTCTAACGCCGAGGAATTCGGTGCGTGGCTATCAGCCGTGCGCGGATCGACCGAGATCATCGTGGAGGAGCACCGGCCCGTGCCGCTCTGGCAGCACGTCATCGCCAAGCGACATCTGTACGACCTGTTCGTGGACGACGGTGCCGTCAACCCGGAGTTGACCACCTTGGCGCGGCGGCGCACCCAAAGTGCTGCCTTGTCACGCCGAGGCCGGGGATCTAAACAAGGCCGGGGTCGGCGCCGGGAGTCACTCACGCCTTGGCGCAGTGAAGTGGTCGAACGTCTCGATGCCGAAGATCTGCTGCCGGGCATTTACTTCCTCTTCTCACGTGCCGGTTGTGACGATGCCGTCGAGCAATGTCTGCGGGCTGGACTGCGCCTGACAACCGGCGCCGAGCGCGAAACCATCCGTTCCACCGTTGCCAGCGGAACGATGGGCATCTCCGATGACGATCTATCGGCCCTGGGCTACGTGGACTGGGCCGAGGCCCTCGAGCGGGGGATCGCGGCCCACCACGCCGGCATGCTTCCGGCGTTCAAGGAAGTGGTCGAGGACCTCTTCCAACGCGGGCTGATCAAGGTGGTGTTCGCCACCGAGACCTTGGCGCTCGGCATCAACATGCCGGCGCGCTCGGTGGTGCTGGAACGCCTGGTGAAGTGGAACGGCGAGGCGCACGTTGATCTCACCGCCGGGGAATACACCCAACTCACCGGCCGCGCCGGCCGCCGCGGCATCGATGTCGAGGGCCACGCGGTTGTTGTGTGGGCCGATGATCTCGATCCGGAGGTGCTGGCCGGGCTAGCCTCCACGCGCACGTATCCGCTGCGTTCGTCCTTCCAGGCTTCTTACAACATGGCCGTCAACCTGGTCGCCCGCCTCGGACGCTCCCAAGCCAGAGACGTCCTGGAAACCAGCTTCGCCCAATTCCAAGCCGACCAATCGGTGGTCGGCTTGACCGCGGAGATCAAAAAGCTGCGCAACGCCCAAGCCGGTTACGCCGAATCCATGGTCTGCCACCTAGGGGATTTCACCGAGTACGCGCAGCTGCGCGAGCAACTCACCCAGGAGGAAAAGAGCGCCGGCCGGGCCGCATCCGCGCAGCGCAAATCACTAGCCGAGCAATCCCTGGCGGCCCTGCGCCCCGGTGATGTGTTCGTCATTCCGCGTGGCAAGCGCGCCGGCCCTGCGGTAGTCATTGGCGCGGCCGACCGGCCGGCCGATCCCCGCCCGCAGGTGATCACCCATGAGCGTCAGGTACGCCGCGTCTCCACCGTGGATGTCCCCGACGCAGTGGACGTGCTCGGGCGCATCAAGGTGCCGCGCTCGTTCAACGCCAAAGATGCCGGGATGCGCCGCGACCTTGCGCGCCGAGCGGTCGACCTCGCCCACACCGCGCCATCAGAACGCAGCCACAACCCCACCGGCATAAGTTCGCACGCGGATCGTCTGCGCTCGCAACTGCGCTCCCATCCGTGCCACGGGTGCGAGGAGCGGGAGGCACATGCCCGCTGGGCCGAACGGTATTTCCGCATCGAGCGGCAAGTGCAAGAACTGCAATCCCGCATCGCTGGTCGAACACACACGATCGCCCGCAAGTTTGACCGCGTATGCGAAACCCTCGTGGAACTTGGTTACCTTGAAGGCCAAGGCGATGACTTACGCATCACCGCATCCGGGCAAATGCTCGGTGGTTTGTATTCCGAATCAGACCTGCTCATCGCGCAAGCCTTGAAAGCCGGCACCTGGGCCGACCTGCAACCGCACGAACTTGCCGCTGTCGTGTCCTGTGTGGTCTACCAATCACGCCGCAGCGACACCGACACCCGTCCGGCGGTTCCCGGTGGAGCGGTAGACGAATCCGTTGAACAACTGTTTCGCACCTGGGCCACTCTCAGCGATGTGCAGCGCTCCCACAAACTGCCCCCGGGCCCCGAACCCGACGCCGGTCTGGCCTGGGCGATCTACCGCTGGGCCAAGGGTGCATCACTACTGACCATCCTCACCAGTAACGATGTCAGCGCTGGGGACTTCGTGCGCTGGACCCGCCAGGTGATCGATGTCCTCGGCCAGATCCAACAAGCCGCCACCGACCCACATCTGAAAGACATGGCCGATCGTGCCGCCTCCGCCCTGGACAGGGGTGTGGTCGGCTACGCACCAGTCTTGGAATAGCGAACCGTGAGCCAGCAGTGCCGCGCGACTGCGAGTTTCGTGGCCATGTGTAAGTCAATAAGCGGCTCATCTTCGACCACAAGAACGCTCCTGCACCACTCCACTCTCTGGGCCTAGTTGGCCCTCGGTCTTTGGCGTCCACATGGGTTGCGCAGAGAATCCACAGACCCTCGATGCCCCCTGGGCTTCTGGCGCCGTTGGGTCAACAATGGGCAAGTCTTTACTTTTTTGGGCGACCGCTTTACTTTGGCAGCATGGGAGGAAAGTTGTCGAGCAAGGGCCAGATCACCATTCCCAAGGACGTTCGTGAACTCCTGGCACTCGAGCCGGGAGACGAAGTTGAATTCGACACCGTCGGAGACCACGTGGTGATGCGAAAGGCAACGTCCGGGA
>DASYOJ010000055.1:0-4758 GCA_036007925.1 Candidatus Nanopelagicales bacterium | reverse complement strand
TCCTGCGCCGGTGCGTCCTGTGCTGGAGCATCTACCCGCGGCCCGATACCCAAGGACTCCTTGAGCCGCTTTTCGATCTCGTCGGATAGATCGGCGTTGTCCTTCAAGAACACCCGCGCGTTCTCCTTACCTTGACCGAGTTGATCGCCTTCGTAGGTGTACCAAGCACCGGACTTCTTCACCAGGCCAGCTTCCACACCCAAGTCGATGAGTGAACCCTCCCGGGAGATGCCCTCGCCGTACAAGATGTCGAACTCGGCCTGCTTGAATGGCGGCGCCACCTTGTTCTTGACCACCTTCACCCGGGTGCGGTTACCCACAGCCTCGGTTCCGCCCTTCAGGGTCTCGATGCGGCGCACATCAAGGCGCACCGAGGAGTAGAACTTCAGCGCTTTACCGCCGGTGGTGGTCTCCGGCGAACCGAACATCACCCCGATCTTCTCGCGCAGTTGGTTAATGAAGATGGCGGAAGTGTGGGTGGTGCTCAGCGCACCGGCCATCTTGCGCAGCGCCTGGCTCATCAAGCGAGCTTGCAAACCGACGTGCGAGTCCCCCATCTCGCCTTCGATCTCCGCCCGCGGGACCAGCGCCGCAACCGAGTCGATAACGATCAAGTCCAACGCACCCGAACGCACGAGAGTGTCGGAGATTTCCAGCGCCTGTTCACCGGTATCGGGCTGGGAGACGTAGAGGTTGTCCAGATCCACCCCCAGCGCCTTGGCGTACTCCGGGTCCAGCGCGTGCTCGGCATCGATGAACGCGGCTAGTCCGCCGGCTGCTTGCACACTCGCGATGGCGTGCAACGCAACGGTGGTTTTACCGGAAGACTCGGGGCCGTAGATCTCGATGATGCGCCCGCGCGGCAACCCGCCGATACCCAACGCGACGTCCAAGGCGATGGAGCCAGTGGGGATGACCTCGATCGGTGCCCGACCTTCATCACCCAGGCGCATGACCGAGCCCTTGCCGAATTGCCGCTCGATCTGCTCGAGCGCTGAATCCAGGGCCTTTTCTCGATCATCGGCGGGACGAATGGGCGCACTGGTGGACTTGTTGGACTTACCGGCCATGGGGAACTCCTCGCGGTTGGGTAGGTGCTGCGGACATTAGGTCCACCCTGTGACAATCCCGCCGCTTGCTCGAGACCCCGCACCGGACCTGGGGACCGAATTCCGGCCCAGCTCCCAGCCTGTGGATGAGTAGTGGCGTCGTCGTCGAACGCGAAACTACATCGAACGGGTGTTCGATTGCTTCCGACACGCCGGGAGCATCGTCAGGACGGCCAAAGCCACGACCGGGATCGCCGCCACCGCATTGAGCACCGCATAGGAGGCGAGCCAGACCACTACCCCGGCCACGACACCGCCAAGGGCCCCGGCCACGTTCATCGTCAGATCCGACAGCCCCTGAACCGACGGTCGCTCGCGGGGCTCGACTTCATCGGTAACCAAGGTGGAGCCGGCGATCAACGTGCACGACCAGCCCAGGCCCAACAAGAACAACCCGATACCCAAGCTCACGACATCGTCGGCGGCCGAGAGTCCACTGATGACCATGGAGACCAGCAAGATGATGATCCCGGCCCAGATCACCTGCATCCGCCCGAAGCGATCCACCGCGATACCCACGATCGGTGAGAAGGCGTACATGCCGGCCACATGCACGCTGATCACCAGGCCGATGAGCTGCAACCGAACATCCACGTGGGCCATATGCACCGGTGTCATGACCATCACCATGATCATCGCGACGTGACCAATCGCTATCGCGGCGATACCCAAGATCGCCCGCGGACGAGCCTTGAGATGTTCGATTCCATCGCGTAGCCGCGGGTGAGCAAACCCCGGCCCATCTGCACCGCGCAACCGCAAGGACTCTCGATACGGATCCGGGCGCAAGAACACCAGCAACAAAACAACGGCACCGAGGGTGACAACCGCCGCCACGAGATACGGACCGGTCAATTGCGGCAGCCCCCACGCCAGCGCCCAGTTGCCGCTGATGTCGAGCAGGTTCGGGCCGGCAACTGCCCCGATCGTGGCTCCCCACACCACGAGGGACAAACTGCGCGCCCGGCGCCGCGGGGTAGCCAAGTCGGTCGCTGCGTAGCGGGCCTGCAGCCCGGCTGCCGACGCAACTCCGACCAACAAGCTGCCCGCGTACACCCCGACCAGCGAGCGGGCCACCGTGCTGACCACCACCACGACCGCGCCGACGAAACCTAGGAAATAGCCCAATGACAGCGAGGCCCGGCGGCCCCGGGTCAAGGCGATCCGGGCCAACGGCAGCGCAAGGAGCGCGGCACCGAGAACCCCGAAGGTCTGCGCCAGACCTGCTGCTGCCTCACTACCACCCAACGAGGCCGCGATCAGCGCTCCGGCGGGCAGCGAACCGGCTACGGCCACGCCCCCGAGTACCTGACTGGAGGTCAGTGTCGCGACGGCACGTCGTTGCACTGCATGCACGTCTGCGGTGTCCAGCGGATCGATGTTTGCTTCCACCGATGCGGTCATGACCTGCTCACCTGCTGGCTTTCGTGACTCCCGGACTTCCCGTGCATGTAGTGCTCGCTCAAGGTTGCCTGCACCAGCGCAGGATCCACGGGAAAGTCGATCTCGCGCAGGGCATCGGTCACGATCTGCGGATCGGTGGACCAGCGATCGTGATCGATCAACGTCGCGCGCCCAGGCCCCAAAACGTCCTGCATTAACTCGGTGGCGGAATAAAGGTTGTCCACGGTGCGCTCTAAGGCTGCGCGGGCGTCGGGGTGCTCACGCCACCAGCCACTGTGGGCTGCCGCCTGCGGGTCACGCACATTCACCAGATAGCGCATGCCCGGCAATAACGTGTTCAAGAACAACAGGTGGGCGGTGAGCGCATCCGGGTCGGCAATGTGGCCAACTTCGTACCGCACTTCCTTGAACCCAGACCATCGGGTGGTGGGTTTGGGGCGCAGCAGGTAATCGATGACGTGGCGTCGTTGATCCACCAGGACAGCCCCCGGATCAAGCCGCGCGGTTCCGTACCACGGGTGGTGGGGTTGGCCGGCATGATGCCGATCCGCAGCCGCCGCGATAGCGCTCAGGTAATCCTCGATTCCGCGCAACGCCGCATAGTTCTCACCGCGGATGATGGTGTGCGGGTGGGCGTTGAGCGCTGCCTGCAGTGCAGTGCTGCCTGATCGCCCAAACGTCACGATCGTCACGAACTGCAAATCCGGCACTGCTGCAGCCTACGACCACTCGCGAGGTACTAGCGCAGGAACGAGGGCACCTCGATCACCGCACAGACCGCCTCCCAGACCTCACGGGTGTCCACCCCGGAGTCGAATGCCTGCGCCACGGTGAGCCCGAGTGGCGATAAGACAATGTCGTGGGACCACGAGGCGGCGTATTCATCACCGAGGACCGCATTGAGGCGTTCCCAGAAGTCGCTGCGCCGCATGCGAGATATCCTCCACCGTGTCCCGTGACCAGGAGGCCACCGGCCTGAGTTCGTGGGCGCGCACGTGGGTCCGCGAGGCGTTGGGTTCACCCACCCCGGTGCAAGAACAGGCCTGGCCGGTATTGAGCGCAGGCAAAGACGCCGTCCTCGTTGCACCCACCGGCTCGGGCAAGACATTGGCTGCTTTCTTGTCGGCCATCGACCGACTCGTGGGTACACCGATGGAGCAGCGGGGTCGGGTGCTGTACGTATCTCCGCTCAAAGCGCTGGCTTTCGATATCGAGCGCAATCTGCGCAGCCCACTCATTGGACTGCAGCAGGTCGCAACGCGCGATGACACCCAGCCACCGCCCACGCCGGTGCGGGTGGGAGTGCGCACCGGTGATACCACCCAACGCGAACGCACCCAGCAGGCCAAGAATCCACCCGATGTGTGGATCACGACCCCGGAATCGTTGTATCTGCTGCTGACGTCGCAGGCGCGTACGGCATTGCTCGACGTCGACACCGTCATCATCGACGAAGTCCACGCGATGCTGGGCACCAAGCGAGGCGCCCACCTTGCGGTGAGTTTGGAGCGGCTCGAAGCGCTCGCGAACCGGCGCATCCAACGTATTGCGTTATCCGCCACCGTCCAGCCGGTCTCCGAAGTTGCGCGTTACGTGCGGGCAAGCGATCCCACCAGCGTTGCGGTCATTGCTCCGTCCATCGATAAACGCATCACGGTCGAAGTGGAGTCCACCGTTGCCGATTTCGATCGGATCGGTGAGCCACTGACCGATGACACCGGCGCGGAGGTCGTTTCCGGCAGCGCCGCCGGCGATCCGGAACGAGACTCCATCTGGCCATCGGTCGCAGCCCGAGTTGTGGACATCATCGCCGAACATCGATCGAGCATCGTGTTCGTTAATTCCCGGCGCTTGGCCGAACGAGTCACCTCACGCCTCAACGACATCGCCGAAGAACGCGGACTCACGGTTCCCTTCGCCCGCGCCCATCACGGTTCGGTAGCCAAGGACGTTCGCCGCGCTATCGAAGAGGACCTGAAACAAGGGCGCCTCACAGCCGTGGTGGCCACCAGCAGCATGGAGCTAGGGATCGACATGGGCGATGTGGACGTCGTCGTGCAGATCCAATCACCGACATCGGTCGCCAGTGGATTGCAACGGGTGGGTCGAGCCGGACATGGGGTGGGGGAAACAAGCACCGGCCATGTGATCGCGACCCACGCGCATGACCTGCTCATCGCTCACACGATCGGTGAGGAGATGATCGCGCGGCATATCGAAGACGTGCATGTGCCAAGCCTTCCCA
>DASYOJ010000054.1:0-2561 GCA_036007925.1 Candidatus Nanopelagicales bacterium | reverse complement strand
GAGCACAAACGCATCCTGGGTGACAAGGCAGCCAAGGAGCTCATGGCCGAACTGCGGCAGACCCCGGTCAACCAGTGGCCGCGCTACTGGCAGGACGCCGCGTTCAGCACGATCTACAACTGGGAAGGCGCCGGTTCAGGTGCTTCTCACTGGGCAGGTGGGCGCTGGCACTGCTGAGGTGGTGCCCGCAGCAGGCTGCGGGCATAGGCTCCGCTGCGTGAATGCGACCGGTGGCTCAACGCTGGTCGATCGGCGGCCCGAGGTCAGTACGGATCAAATCTTGGCCGACCTCGTGCCGCCGCCGCATTTTCGACATGTGTCCTTCGACAGCTATATCCCCGGTGATCCCACACAGGAAGCCGCCGTCGCGGCACTGCGAGTCTTCGCCGAACGAATAGCCAATCCCGCGCCCGCACGCCGGTCGATCTTTCGTCGCGCGGCACCTCCCGAAGGGCGGGCCGGTGTCTACCTCGACGGCGGATTCGGGGTGGGCAAGACGCACCTGCTGGCTTCGCTGTGGCAGGCGGTTCCGGGGCCGAAGACCTATGGCACTTTCGTGGAGTACACCAACCTCGTCGGCCTGCTCGGTTTCCGGCAGGCGGTCGAAGCCTTGAAAGTCAACACACTCGTGTGCATCGATGAGTTCGAACTCGACGATCCCGGCGACACCGTCTTGATGTCCACCTTGCTTGGTGAACTAGTAAGCGCCGGGGTCTATCTCGCTGCCACGTCTAACACGCTGCCGGAAAAGCTGGGGGAGGGGCGCTTTGCCGCGGAGGATTTCCTGCGCGAGATTCAAGGCCTGTCCGCGCACTTCGATGTGTTGCGCATTGACGGGGAGGACTATCGCCACCGCGGCGCCCCCGATGCGCCAGCACCTTTGACGGATGAGCAGGTGCTGCACGCGGTAGGTCAAACTCCGGGCGCGAGCGTGGATGACTTTCGCTCCCTGATCGCTTTCCTGCCCGAGGTGCATCCCTCCCGTTACGGCGCACTGGTCGATGGAGTGCCCCTCGTTGGACTGCTGGGCGCCAGAACGCTTGCTGACCAAGGTCAGGCACTGCGCCTGGTGGTGCTCATCGACCGGCTCTATGACCGGGACGTGCCGGTGGTGGCCAGCGGGGTGCCCTTGGACACCTTGTTCTCCGAACAACTACTCACCAGCGGTTACCGAAAGAAGTACTTCCGCGCGATCTCCCGCGTGGTGGCTTTGGCCAGAGCCGGACAAAGCGAGCCCGCGTAGTGGTTGGATAGCAGCGTGGAAATCGACAGCATCTTGTCCGGCCTTGGCGCCGGCATCGTTATCGGCTTGATCGCCCGCATCCTGGTGCCGAGCATGCAGCCCATCGGCTGCTTGATGACGATCTTGATCGGCGTGGTCGGTGGCGCGGCCGGTGGGCTGATTGGCAACGCGGCGAATTGGGGTTTTTGGCTCACCTTCGCCACCCAGATTGTGATCGCCGCGATCCTTGTGGCAATCGTTGCCGCGTTGTTCCGCAAGAGCGGTCCGTAGCGGTTAGCGTTACTAGGTGACTTCCGTCAATCGCCAGATCCTGCTCGCCAAGCGTCCAAATGGACCCGTCGATGCGGACTGCTTCGTTGCCGCCGAGTCCGCTGTCCCCGAACCAGGAGACGGGGAGGTCCTCGTTCGCGTGGATTACCTCTCGATCGATCCAACGATCCGCATGTGGATGGCGATGGATACGTACCTGCCGGCTATCGAGATCGGCGCACCGATTCGCAGCGCAGGTCTGGGGACTGTGATCGAGTCCAATAACGACGACATCCCCGTGGGAACCGTGCTGTTCGGCACACCGGGCTGGCAGGAATACGCCGTGATGGGTCCGAAGGACCAGGTGGTCCCAGAAGGTGTCGACCCCACCGCTGCGCTGAGCATCTTCGGGATCACCGGACTAACCGCCTACTTCGGGCTCATGGAAATCGGTCGTCCGAAGGAAGGCCAGACCGTTGTCGTGTCCGGGGCTGCAGGTGCCACGGGATCCGTCGCTGGACAGATCGCCAAACTGCAGGGCTGTCGCGTGGTGGGCATCGCCGGCAGCGAGGACAAGTGCCGGTGGTTGACCGAAGAACTCGGTTTCGACGCGGCGATCAACTACCGCACCGAGAATGTCGGCAATGCGCTGCATACCGCGTGCCCGAACGGGATTGATGTCTTCTTCGACAACGTCGGGGGAGAGATTCTGGAAGCAGCGCTGGCCAACCTTGCTCTCCATGGGCGCGTGGTGATGTGCGGGGCGATCAGCCAATACAACGATGCAGTCCCACCTGCGGGCCCGCGGAACCTGTCGGTGTTGATCTCCAAGCGCGGCCGCATGGAGGGTTTCATCATCTTGGATTTCCTGCCGCGTGCCGGCGAAGCGATCGCGCAACTGGCCACCTGGGTGATGAGCGGACAGATCCACTACAAGGTCGACGTGCTCGACGGTCTGGCAGCAGCGCCCGAGGCTTTGCGGCGGCTGTTTAGCGGTGAGAACACCGGCAAGATGCTGGTGCACCTCACCTAGGTCAGTTGCTGCGCTGCTCGAGGTAGTAGCGCAGTT
>DASYOJ010000053.1:0-2964 GCA_036007925.1 Candidatus Nanopelagicales bacterium | reverse complement strand
CGAATAAGCCGAGACGTGATCCACGCCGGCATCGAGCACCTCGTCGAGAGATCTTTCGAGGTCCTCGTTGGACTCACCGGGGGTGCCGTAGATGAGGTCGAGGTTCACGTGCGCGAAGCCGGCGGCGCGCGCGGCTTTGGCGGCGCTGCTACTGGCACCAGGAGTGTGCGTGCGCTCGAGGGTGGCCAGGACATGCGATGCACTGCTTTGCATGCCGAAGGAGATGCGGGTGAAGCCGCCTTGTTGGAGGTCATCGAGCATTTGCTGGTCGACCGAGTCCGGATTGGCCTCGGTGGTGACTTCCACCTCGGGTGCGAGATCGAAGTTGTTCTTGATAGCTGCGTAGAGCTGATTGAGTGCATCGGCACCAAGCAGCGTGGGTGTGCCACCACCGACGAAGACGGTTTCGACCCGGTGGTTGGTCGCCAGCTGCTCGGCCGCCTGGTGGATCTCGGCGATCAGGTGTTCGTGGAAGGTGTCGCGGCGAACACCACCCCTGAGTTCGGTGGCGGTGTAGGTGTTGAAATCGCAGTAGCCGCACCGGCTGGCGCAGAAGGGCACGTGAATGTAGAGCGATAGCGGTGTTGCGGTGCTTGCGGTGCTTGCGGTGCTTGGAGTGCTTGGGGTGGTCATTTCTTGGTGGCGGGTTCGGATGTGGACAGTGCAGCGATGAAGGCCTCCTGCGGCACCTCGACCCGCCCGACCATCTTCATCCGCTTCTTGCCTTCCTTTTGCTTCTCGAGCAGTTTGCGTTTGCGCGAGACATCGCCGCCGTAGCACTTGGCGAGGACGTCCTTGCGGATCGCGCGAATGTTCTCGCGGGCGATCACGCGTGAACCGATGGCCGCTTGAATCGGCACCTCGAACTGCTGGCGCGGAATCAGCTCTTTCAACTTCTGCGCCATCGCGACGCCGTAGCTGTAGGCCTTCTCCTTGTGCACGATCGCACTGAACGCATCCACTGGATCGCCATGCAAAAGGATGTCGACCTTCACCAGGTCTGCGTCCTGCTCACCGCTGGTCTCGTAATCCAAGGACGCATACCCGCGGGTGCGGGACTTGAGCTGATCGAAGAAGTCGAAAACGATCTCGGCCAGGGGCAGCGTGTAGCGAAGTTCGACTCGATCCTCGGACAAGTAGTCCATCCCCAGCAGCGTGCCGCGCCTGCCTTGGCACAACTCCATGACCGTGCCGACGAATTCGCTCGGCAAGATCACCGTGGCCTTGACGATGGGTTCGGTGACCGTTGCCACCTTGCCTTCGGGGAACTCACTGGGGTTCGTGACGGTCAACTCCTTGCCGTCTTCCATGACGACGTCGTAAATAACGTTGGGTGCGGTGGAGATGAGATCCAAGTTGAACTCGCGCTCCAAGCGCTCGCGCACGATCTCCAGATGCAACAGGCCAAGGAATCCGCAGCGGAATCCAAAGCCCAGCGCCAGCGAAGTCTCCGGCTCGTAGTTCAACGCGGCATCGTTGAGCTTCAAACGGTCCAGCGCATCGCGCAAGATCGGATAGTCCGAGCCATCGATCGGATACAGCCCGGAGAACACCATCGGCTTGGGATCGCGATAGCCACCCAAGGCTTCGGTGGCGCCCTTCGTGGCGGTGGTGATGGTGTCGCCCACGCGCGATTGCCGGACGTCCTTCACCCCGGTGATCAAATAACCGACCTCGCCTACGCCCAGGCCTTGCGCCGGTGTGGGTTCGGGTGAGATCGCGCCAACCTCCAGGAGTTCGTGCACCGCACCGGTGGACATCATGGCCACGCGATCGCGGGTGCCGATGCGACCATCGATCACGCGCACGTAGGTCACAACGCCCCGATAGGTGTCGTAGACCGAATCGAAGATCATCGCCCGTGCGGGTGCGTCGGCATCACCGAGCGGTGCGGGAATGAGCTCGACCGCGGTCTGTAGCAACTCGGCCACACCCTCGCCGGTCTTGGCGGAAACCTTCAGTACGTCGGCTGGATCGCAGCCGATGATGTGCGCAAGTTCGGCGGCGTACTTCTCCGGTTGCGCCGCCGGCAGATCGATCTTGTTCAGCACCGGGATGATCTGCAGTTCGTTTTCCAGCGCGAGGTACAAGTTCGCCAAGGTCTGCGCTTCGATGCCCTGGGCAGCATCCACGAGCAAGATCGCTCCCTCGCACGCAGCCAAAGAGCGGGACACCTCGTAGGTGAAATCGACGTGTCCGGGGGTGTCGATCAAGTTCAACACGTACTGCCTGCCGTCGATGCCCTGGTAGGGCAGCCGCACCGCCTGGGATTTGATGGTGATTCCGCGCTCGCGCTCGATGTCCATGCGGTCGAGGTACTGCGCGCGCATCGAACGGTCATCCACCACACCGGTGATCTGCAGCATGCGATCGGCCAGCGTCGACTTGCCGTGGTCGATATGGGCGATGATGCAAAAATTGCGGATCGCAGCCGGGTCCGTGGCGCCAGGCAGCCACGCACCGCCATCGGGCTGACGCGTCACGGGCTACCTCCAGGCCCAGGGGGCCGATCAGGGGACCTGCCCAGAGTACGGGTACCCTTGGGCGGCTGCAGCACGCTGTAGCCCCCGACCTACACGATTCGACACTTCCCGGACGATCCGGGGAGAGCAGGGAAGACGAGGACTTTCGTGGCGAACATCAAATCGCAGAAGAAGCGCATCAAGACCAACGAGAAGGCGCGGCTGCGTAACAAGGACGTCAAGTCCGCTGTCAAGACCGCCGTTCGCAAGTTCCGGGAAGCCGCCGATGCCGGCGATTCCACCGCGGCCGCCGCCCTCGCCCGGGAGGCCAACCGCACCCTGGACCAGGCCGCCAGCAAGGGCGTCATCCACAAGAACCAGGCCGCCAACCGCAAGTCCTCGATCAGCAAGCGTGCCGCCGCGCTGTAAAGCGCGGTCCTGAAGCACGTACTTTTCCTTTTCGCCGACGACCTATCTGCCCGTCACCTAACGGGCGCTGGAG
>DASYOJ010000052.1:0-16631 GCA_036007925.1 Candidatus Nanopelagicales bacterium | reverse complement strand
TTCATGCGGTTGTCGGCGGTGCAAGCCGATCCGCTCGCGACCGCGAAGCCCCGGGAGTCCAAATCAGTCACCACGGCCTCTCCTATCGCGTTGTCCACCACCACTGTGAGGATGTGGGGAAGGCGGTTGGTTGGGTCGCCGACTGCGCGCACGCCGGGCAGTTCGTTGACCTGCGCACGAAATCGGTCGATCATCGCGCGGTGCTCGTCGGCTTGGGTTCGCCAGTACGAAGCGATGTACTCGGCGGCAGTTCCGGCCGCGGCGGCTGCGGCCACGTCGGGAAACCCGCCCACCCATCCGCGGTCGGGCGCCTCCGGAGGCTTCCACCGGATGTCAGAACGAACCACGAGGACCGCACAGCCAGCGGGCGACCCCCAGTCGCGCGGCACCGCCACCAGTGCATCCCAGTTCGCCCCGATCACGTCGTGACCAGCCACTTGGGTTGCGTCGCTGACCACGGGGATGCCGGCTGCTCGGCAGAGTCGGTGCACCTGGGCCAACGGCTGGCGGGTACCCACCTCGGCGTTCGCCACCTGGACGCATGCCACGGCCGCGCCATCGGCGAGGGTCGACGCGAGCATGTCGATATCAACAGCCCCGGTGGAGGTCACGGGAACAGTCATTACTTCCGCCTGCGGGCAGGAACGGGCGGCGCCCAGCACCGCCATGGATTCGGTCTCGCTGACGATAATTCGCGGGGGCGCCCCGGCGCCGGTGCGAGCAGCGAAGATCCCACCGATCGACGCGTGCAACAGATCAGCCGCCGAGGATCCGAGGTAGCAATCGGCTACCGGGACCTCAAGGAAGCGCGCGATCGAGGCCCGGGCGGTGTCCAGCAACAGGCCGGCTCGACGGCCATCGTGATGCAGGCGCGCAGGGTCAGGCCACGACTGCTCCAGTGCCGCGGCGAATGCTTGCCGGGCGATGGGCAACACCGGTTGACCGCCGACCGCATCGAGGTATCCGGCTGGTGGGTCCGGGGCTGGGTCGGGCCACTGCGTCACAGCAGAGCCGACCGATTCTGCCGTCGTCACGAGCCCACGGTAGTCGGCTCGGGAGCGTGGGGCAGATCACTTCGATCCCCTCATAGAATGGGGGGTACCGTGGGACAAAAGGTGCGCTAGTCTCGTGAGGCAAGGCGCGGACCAACTCCAGAAAGAGGCGATACGTGGCGTCCACCGAGCACCTCCGCCCCGGCACTGGCCCGCGGAGATCACGTCCTTTCGCCGTTATCGCGTCCCTGGTTGCCGCGGGTGTGGTCTTGTCCGGATGCACCGCTAATGAGGCTTTCTTCTTCGACCTGCCCGAGCCAGCTTCGGCCGAGGCGCCCATCATGCAGAATCTGTGGAACGGATCGTGGATCGCTGCATGGGCTGTGGGAATCTTCACCTGGGCCCTGATGATCTGGGCTGCTGTGGCTTATCGGCGTCGGCATGCAAACGAAGTTCCGGCACAAACGCGCTATAACGTCCCCATCGAGGCGCTTTACACCGTCGTTCCGTTGATCATGATCCTTGGCTTGTTCTGGTTTACCGCGCGGGACCAAAGCGAGATCTTGACTGTGGACAACGATCAGCAACAGACCGTGAACGTGGTCGGTTTCCAATGGTCGTGGGGTTTCAACTACCTTGACGAAGACGTCTATGACATCGGGATGCCCTACGGCGAGGGCTCGGTGGGTGAACCGCCCACGTTGTACCTGCCCGTGGATGAAAAGATTCGCTTCGAACTCACCTCCCCTGACGTCATCCACTCTTTCTGGGTGCCTGCCTTCTTGTTCAAGATGGATCTCATCCCGGGCAAAACCAATGTCTTCGAGTTGACTCCCGATCGCATCGGAACCTACGCCGGTAAGTGCGCCGAGTTGTGCGGAGTCGACCATGCGCGCATGCTTTTCCAGGTGAAAGTCGTCGAGCGAGCCGAGTTCGACGACAAAATGGCTGAGCTGCGGGCGAAGGGGCAGACCGGCCAACTCGACAACGACCGCACCAACACTGAAGGACAACGTCCCGAGGAGCGCCGGATATGACGATCCTGAACGAGCCCCCCGTCACCGGCGCTACGGCGCCGCCACCGGCGCCAGCCCCCAAGCAGCAAAGTTTGGGTAAGGCGATCGTCAATTGGGTCACCTCCACCGATCACAAGTTGATCGGCTACATGTACCTCGTTACGTCGGTGATGTGGTTCTTCATCGCGGGTGTGATGGCTCTCGCCATTCGAGCCGAACTCGCGGTACCTGGGCTGCAAATCGTCTCGTTGGAGCAGTACAACCAGCTGTTCACGATGCACGGCACGATCATGCTGTTCTTGTTTGCGACCCCGTTGTTCGTTGGCTTCGGCAATGTGATCATGCCGCTGCAGATCGGTGCTCCGGATGTGGCCTTCCCCCGGCTGAACATGTTCGGCTACTGGCTGTTCCTGTTCGGTGGACTCGTGGTGGCCGCGGGCTTTTTGACCCCCGGCGGTGCGGCGTCCTTCGGTTGGTTCGCCTACGCCCCGCTCAGCAACGCCGTCTTCTCACCCACCGCCGGCGCCGACTTGTGGTTCCTCGGACTTGCCCTTGGCGGTCTGGGCACGATCCTGGGGTCCGTCAACTTCATCACCACGATCTTCACAATGCGGGCGCCGGGTATGACCATGTTCCGGATGCCGATCTTCACGTGGACGATCTTCATCACGTCCGTCCTGGTTCTTATCGCCTTCCCGGTTCTCGCCGCGGCACTCGTGGTGATGTTCATCGACCGGCAGTTCGGTTCTGTGGTGTTCGCTCCGGAAAATGGTGGTGCCATCTTGTGGCAGCACTTGTTCTGGTTCTTCGGGCATCCGGAGGTCTACATCATCGCGTTGCCCTTCTTCGGCATTGCCAGCGAGATCATCCCGGTCTTCTCGCGGAAACCGATCTTCGGCTACAAGGGCTTGGTCTTCGCGACCATGGCCATTGGCGCGCTGTCCGTCGCGGTGTGGGCCCACCACATGTACGTGACCGGCTCGGTCTACTTACCGTTCTTCGCCTTGATGACCATGCTCATTGCCGTCCCAACGGGGGTGAAGTTCTTCAACTGGATAGGCACCATGTGGAAGGGCTCAGTGTCCATGGACACCCCGATGCTGTGGACCATGGGCTTTTTGATCACGTTCCTGTTTGGCGGTCTCACCGGCATCATCTTGTCCGCACCACCGTTGGACTTCCACGTCTCTGACAGCTACTTCGTCGTGGCGCACTTCCATTACACCGTCTTCGGGACCGTGGTGTTCTTGATGTTCGCTGGCTTTTATTTCTGGTGGCCGAAGATGACCGGCAAGATGCTCGATGAGCGGCTGGGCAAGATTCACTTCTGGCTGTTGTTTGTTGGTTTCCAGGTCACCTTCTTGGTTCAGCACTGGCTGGGCGTGCAGGGCATGCCCCGCAGATACGGCGATTACCTCCCGGTCGACGATTTCACTACCTTGAACATCGTTTCCACCGTGGGGGCGGCGATTCTTGGCGTGTCCACGTTGTTCTTCATTTGGAACGTTCTGGCTACGTGGAAGAACGCGCCACACGTGAACGTCGATGACCCTTGGGGTTGGGGTGGGTCGCTGGAATGGGCGACAAGTTGTCCACCGCCGCGCCATAACTTCACCTCGCTGCCGCGCATTCGCTCGGAGCGTCCGGCCTTCGATCTGCACCACCCAGAACTGGCGCCGCCAAGCGCGAGATCGCAGCCGAAGATCAGCAGTTCAGCCAGCCAACGCGGTTCCGGGGAGGGCCCAGCATGAAGGTCGAGGGCTGGGCGTTCGTCCTAGGTTTCATCTTCTATTCGGTTGTCGGCGGTGCCTATTGGTATTTCAGCCGCGACGAGGTCGGCACCACCTTGCTCGTACTTACCGGCGGATTAGCGTTCCTGGTGGCCTTCTACACCCTGTACACGGCTAAGCGTGTCTACCCGCGACCGGAGGACCGCCAGGACGGTGAAATTGACGAGGCCGATCCCGAGTACGGCTTCTTCAGCCCGAACTCGTGGTGGCCGCTGGTGGTGGGCGTGGGCTCAGGAGGCATCGCATTAGGCCTTGTTTTCGCGGTCTGGTTCGTGGTCCTCAGTTTCGGAATTTTGATGATCGGCATCATCGGCTGGCTATTCGAGTACTACCGCGGCGAATTCGCCCGCTAAACGCCCACATACCAGAACCCACACCCCGCACTCCTTCGCGTTTCCCCCGGATTCCGGGGGATTCGCTTCGTTTCCCCCGGAATCGACCCGAGGCTGCGCGTATTCCCCGGAATCCGGGGGAAACGGGTGTGGGGGTGGCCGTGGCGATGCCGTGGGGTTTCCCACAGGCGTGTGCCTACCCAGACGCCGCGCGGGGGACGTATGGTGGAGGAGTGACAGGTTTGCCGCGGGGGTCGTTCAGCCGCCGCCAACGCTGGACCGTTGCCACCTTGGCCGCGGCCTCCCTGGGCATCGCCGCCTGTCAGCCAACGTTGACCGTCAGCACGGCAGAGATCCCCCAAGAGCCGGCTGTCCAGATCACCGCTGCTCCCGGTGAGCGCGGAGTGGATCCGGGTACTCCGGTTGTCGTGGAAGCGCGAAACGGACTGCTGAAGGACGTCCAGGTCACCGGGCCGGAGGGTTTGGTCCCGGGATCGGTGGACGAGTCTGGCACCGTGTGGACTTCGCAGGTCAATTCTTTGGACTACGGCGCTTCCTACACAATCGCGGCAGAAGCGTTCGATGCGCGCGGGAATCTGGCTTCGGATGTTTCCCAATTCAGCACGTTGGAGCCGGAGAAGTTCTTCACGGCCTACGCCGAGCCGGCAGACGGAGAGGTCGTGGGTGTAGGAGAGCCCATCACGGTGAACTTCAACAAAAAGGTCAAGAACAAGGCGGACGTTGAGCAGGCGATGGTGGTACGCACACCTGAGCCGCTCGTAGGTGCATGGGCGTGGAAGAACAACAAGACGGCTGAGTTTCGTCCCAAGGATCTATGGCCAGGGGACATGGATGTCACGGTGGAACTGAATTTCGAGGGCGTGCAAGCCCGCGATGGGGTTTTCGGCAAGAAAGACTCTTCCCAGACCTTCCGCTTTCGCCCCTCCATGGTGAGCATCGTCGATGCAGATACCTACACGATGGACGTCTACCAGGCGGGTGAACTCGTCAAGACCATTCCGGTCACCACCGGCAAAGAGGGGTGGGAGACCCGAAGCGGCACCAAAGTCCTCTTGACGAAAGAGCGTATGCGCCTGATGGATGCCGCAACCGGTGGCATTAGTGAAGACGACCCTGAGTACTGGCGCGTGGAAGCTCCTTATGCCATGCGCTTGACCTATTCCGGTGAGTTCGTCCACGGTGCCCCGTGGAGTGTGGCCTCTCAAGGCAACGCGAACGTGAGCCACGGCTGTGTTGGCATGAGCGAGTCCGATGCCGCTTGGTGGTGGAACGAAAATGAAATTGGCGATGTCGTCATCGTGGAGAACACCGGACGGCCACAAAGCAACGACGGCAATGGGCTGACTATCTGGAATGACACCTGGGCCCAGTGGCTTGAGCGTTCTGCAGATGGCGCGGTGTTTACCGAGCCACTGGAGCCAGAGCCGGCACCGCAGGCTGGCGATGCTGTCCAGCAGGTCTCGGCCGCTCAGTAAGCGGCTACGCGGGCACTACTTCCACGGGGATCCCGTTGAGCACCGACGTGCCTGCCAGGGGATCGATGGCCTCGACATCTACCAGGGCGTTGACATTGGCTTTGGACCAACCGTGCGGGATGCATACGCAACCGGTAAGAACATCGTGGCGGACTGAGGCCGCCACGGTGATCGATCCTGTTGACGAGGAGACGACCACGTCCTGCCCATCTTCGATGCCCAGGGCCTGGGCATCGACTGGATGGATCATGGCGGTGGGCACATTGGAGCCGCCGGTCAATGTTGGGAGGTCCTTCATCCACGAGTTGTTGCTGCGCAAATGGCGCCGGCCCACCAGGATGAAGCGAGCGGTAGGAGCAGGGTGCGCAAGTAGATCTGCTGCCTCGGCCAGGGCCTTGAGCAGGGAAGCAGGGGCGATATCGATCAACCCTGACGGGGTACGCAAGACCTCTGGCAGCCGGGGTTGGAGGGGGCCAAGATCGATCCCGTGGGGTTCGTCTTGCAGATGCTGCAACGTTAAGCCCTCAGGGTAGGAGCCGAAGCCGTCGCCGTAGGGACCGGACCGGATCCGCAGGTCCAAGATGCGTTCCACTCCGGTGCGCGGGTGCACGGCAGAAAGGATCTCCTCTGGCTCACGCCCATGTGTTCGAGAGGCCGAGTCCTCGCACACGCGGGCGGCCACGGTGTAGGCGACAAGATCGTCAACCTGAGCTGGTGTCGGTTCAGTGCCGGAGGTAATCCCAGCAGCGATGGCCGCTAGTTGTAGGAGGACGTCGGCCTCATCTTGTTCGCCTTCGGGGACATCGAACACGGGAGGGGAGTAGCGGGCTTGATTGCGCACCGAAAGGTTGTTGAAGACGACATCGTGCTGTGGGCGGGTGAGCGGAGAAGCTACTGGTAAGACCACATCGGCGAGCGAACTCGTAGCGGTCAGGTAGGGATCGACACTCACGAGTAGGTCCAGGCTGTGAAACGCTGCGGTGAGCCGTTTTTGGTTGGGCGTGGACGTGATCGGGTTACCACCGATGACGAACATTGCTCGAAGGTGCTCACCGGTTGTGGGGTCTGGGGTATCGATCTCCTCTGCGAGGGCTGACGCCGGGAACTCCCCAAGCGCACTCGGCAGCCCGCGAACGCGGGTGCGCCGACGCCCGGGGATCTGGACTCCGTGCCCGGATCCGGGAGTGCCCTCCGTTGACGGTCCGCCGGCCACCGGCAGCGGGAACATCACACCTCCGGGGCGGTCCAGCGAGCCGATGGCGATGTTGATGACGTCGATCAGCCAGGACGCGAGGGTGGCCATCGGGATGACATGGCCATCAAGAGTGAGGCCGGAGGTGGTCGTGCCCATTCGTCCGTAGACCGCGGCGGTGGGTGCCCTGCGAAGTTCCTGCGCGATGCGCCGAGTGGTGGATGGATCTATCCCGGTTAACACCGCGGTTGCTTCGGGGGAGAACGGGGCAAGCCCGGTGATCACCGATTCCCAGGCTGCGGACTCGATCCATGGATCGGCGGCGGCGAGATTGGACTCCGTGGTCACGATGTGCGCAAGAGACGCCAGCCACAGCGCGTCTGCCCCAGGCCGGATGGTCACATGCTCATCTGCGGTTGATGCGGTTCGAGTGCGGACCGGGTCAACCACGACCAGGCGCCCGCCACGTTTGCGAAGTCGACGCAGCCGACCAGGAAAATCGGCTGCCGTCATCATGGAGCCATTGGAGACGATCGGGTTCGCGCCCAGCATCAGGAAGTAGTGGGTGCGATCGATATCGGGCACCGGAACGGAGAGCGCTGTGCCGTACAGGAGAGCACAGGCCACCTGCTTGGGCATTTGATCCACTGTGCTGGCTGAGAAGCGCTGGGAGGTCCCCAGCGCCTTGATGAAGGCCGGCAGATAGAAAGCCCCGGAGAGGTTGTGCACATTGGGGTTACCGAGGAACAGGCCGACGGAATTGGGCCCGTATTCGGTGATGATCGGCCCGAGTCGATCGCGGATGAGGGTAAAGGCCTCCTCCCAGGTTGCTGGCCGAAGTTCGCCATCGGCTCCCCTCACCAGTGGAGTGGTGAGCCGACGCGGGTCGGCGTGGAGTTCGGCCAAGGCCACCCCTTTAGGGCAGACATAGCCGCGGCTGAAGACGTCCTCTGAATCGCCACGCACGTGGGTGACTTCGGTCCCCTCGATAGTCAGAGTCAGACCGCACGTGGCCTCGCACAGCGGGCAGATCCGCGGGTGGGTAGCCATCACCCCACTGTGGCAGGTTCACCGCGCCGAGGTGCGAGAAAAGTTCAAGCCCCCACCAATAATGACGGCAGGGGCTCAAACCGGGGCTGGGAGAGGGCAGCGCCCTAGGTACGGGATTCCTCTTCGGCGACCTGCTCGGCATTTGTCACTTCCATGCCCGGGTGGTGCAGGACTCCGCCGTGGGCGTTGTAGAGGACGTCTTCGTCCTCGTAGGCGCGAAGGGGTGCTTCGACCGCGGCTTGTTCGGCGGCGTGATGCTGGCCGGCCTCGATTTCCTCTGCGGTTGGTCGCGGAACGTTGGCGCCGTAAAAGAAGGAACTGAGCTTGTGGCGCAACATCTGCGAGCGGTAGCGCGGATTACGCACACCGTCTACATCAGCCTTGTCCGGAGCCGGCAACACCGGGTGATCGGGCTTGCTGCTGATCACAGCCAGTTCCTTCTGGTTCAAAGGCTGATGTACTTCAATGAACTCTCCGTGCGGCAACCGCAGCACTCGTCCAGATTCGTATCCGTGCAGCAACTTGTCACGATCACGACGTTGCAAGCTCAGGCACGTTCGCTTGGTGATGATGAACGCCAGCGGCGGAAGCACGATCAACGAAATCTGCAACGTGCGTGAGATCGCGTTGATGGATAAATCGAAGGCAGTGGCCATGAGGTCGTTTCCGCCGGCGAGCCACAAGATGCCGTAGAAGGTAATTGCCATAACGCCGAGCCCAGTGCGCACTGGGGCATTACGCGGGCGATCCAGTAGGTGGTGCTCACGCTTGTCGCCCGTGGCCCATGCTTCTAGGAAGGGGTAGGCCGCGAGCAGGGTGAACAAAATCCCAGGAATGATTACGCCCGGAATCAAGATGTTCCACGAAATCGTGTACCCGGCGATCACCGATTCCCAGTTGGGCATCAAACGCAAAGCACCGTCGAGCCAGCCGATGTACCAGTCGGGCTGGGTTCCGGCGGTGACCTGGTCGGGGGTGTACGGCCCGAAGATCCATACGGGGTTGATGTTCACCAGGCCCGATAGCAAAGCGATGATGCCGAAGACGATGAAGAAGAAGCCACCTGCCTTCGCCATGTAGATCGGCAACAGCGGGTAACCCACCACGTTGTTGTTAGTCCGGCCTGGTCCGGGGAATTGGGTGTGCTTTTGGGTCCAGACCATGATCAAGTGGACGGTGATGAGGGCCAAAATGAGTCCCGGCACGAGCAAGATGTGCGCCGAGTACAGCCGGGAGATGATGTCCCCGCCGGGGTATTCACCACCGAAGACGAAGAACGCCAACCACGTTCCCACAAGAGGAATAGCTTGCAAGATGCCGCGAATGATTTGCAGACCAGTTCCCGAGAGCAGATCATCCGGCAGCGAGTAGCCGGTGAAGCCAGCAGCAAGCGCCAGGACGGTCAAGCCGACACCGACGAGCCAGTTGAATTCGCGCGGCTTGCGGAAGGCCCCGGTGAAAAACACCCGGAACATGTGCACGGCGACGGCAGCGACGAAGATCAGGGCCGACCAGTGGTGCATCTGGCGGATCAGCAATCCACCGCGAATATCGAAGCTGATGTTGAGAGTGGAGGCGTAAGCCTCGGAGATGTAGACGCCCTGCAGCGGAACGTAGGAGCCCTCGTAGAGCACTTCGGCCATGCTGGGCTTGAAGAACAAGGTGAGGTAGGTGCCGGTAAGCAGAACGACGATGAAGGAATACAAGGCGATCTCACCGAGCATGAAGGACCAGTGCTCCGGGAAGACTTTGGAGAGGTTCCGCGACAGGAACTTATTGCTGCCTAGCCGCTGATCAACGAAGGTCGCGGCCCCGGCACCGGCCTTCTCGACCGGGTGGTCGGTAGCACCCGCAGGGCTCGTCGTGCTCATCCACGCTCCCAGAAGCTCGGTCCGACAGGTTCTTGGAAATCTGATCGTGCTACGAGGAATCCTTCCTCATCTACGCCGATCGGCAACTGCGGCATCCGGCGCGCTGCAGGGCCGAAAATGACATTACCGGAGTCGGCCAGATCGAAGGTGGACTGGTGACACGGGCACAGCAGGTGGTGTGTGCGGTGCTCGTACAAGGCGATGGGGCAGCCCACGTGGGTGCAGATTTTGGAATACGCCAAAATCCCCTGGTAATCCCAGCCCTCTCCTTGTTGCGAACGGATCTCAGAGGGGTCCATCCGCACCAAGATGATGGCGGCCTTGCCTCGCTCGCGGAAGTTCTCCACCGGAGATTCTTTGGTGTCCTTGATGGTGTACGGCAGCGCTGAGACCAGCCCACCGACTGGAATCTCGGCAGGGAGCATGCCTTCCACGCCGTCGCCGGTGTCGTGGCCGATATCCGGGACGATGCGCAGGCCGTCCCGCCAGGACGTGGTGGACAAGATCTCGACTGGGTTGGCACCGGCCGGTGTCTGCCACAAGTCGCGCAGCATCACCACAAGCGGGATCGGGAAGAGGGCCAGCGCACCGAGCAGGGTGCGGCGGATGATCGGGTAGCGGGCGAATCCCGATTCCTCTTTTCCTCGCTCGTAGGTTGCGGCCGCTTCCTTGGTGTCGTCTTGCGGTGAAGTCATCTCGTGGCGGTCTTGCACGACCTCGACGTCGGGCATCAATTTCTTGGCCCATTGGATCGCCCCGGCGCCGATGAAGAAGATGGCCCCCCCGAAGGTGAGGCCGAGGGCTAAGTTGCTGGCGCCGATAACCCCGAGGACCGGGACGTAGACGGTGGAGTAGACGTCGATAGTGACGTAGGCGACGATGAAGAGAACAACGAAAAGCATCGACAGGCCAAACATGGCTGCGACCTGCCGCTCGGCCCGCTTGGCAGCTTTGGGATCGGTGTCGGTGACACGTGGCTTGTGCTCAATGTCTGCGACGGGTAGGTATCCCGGCTTCGGCTCTCCTGGTTCGGGGTTAACCGGCAACAGATCCTTGTCGTCACGTGCGCTCATCGAGCCTTGATTCCAATCCAGACGGCCGCAGCGATGAGAGCGGCGAAGACGGCGGTCCACATGAACAGGCCTTCGACAACCGGCCCCAACCGCCCCAACGAAAGTCCACCAGGGCTCGGTGCTTGTTGGAGGTCGTCGATGTAGGCGATGATCGCCTGCTTTTCCTCCGTGGGGAGGGTTTCGTCGTTGAAGATCGGCATGTTCTGTGGGCCGGTGAGCATGGCTTCGTAGATTTCCTGGGGGGTCGCGTTCATCAAGCTCGGCGCGTACTTGCCGTCGGTGAGTGCGCCTCCGCCACCTGCCGCCTGGTGACACTGCGCGCAGTTGATGCGAAACAGCACGCCACCTTCGGCCACGTCGGCATCGGAGAAGTCCACTTGTTCGGCAGTGGGGATAGCCGGTCCCGGTGCCAGCGAGGCCACCCACGCCGCCATCGCCAGGATCTCTTCCTCGGAGTAGATGTCCTTCTTCACCGGAGCCTGCGCGCCCGGAGCCGCCATCGGCATTCGCCCGGTGGCCACTTGGAAGTGCACCGAGGCGGCCCCGACTCCGATCAGCGACGGGCCGTTTTGGGTGCCTTGGGCCTGCATGCCGTGGCAGGAGGAGCAGCCCTCGAGGTAGAGACGCTTACCTTCCTCGACTTGAGTTTGCGAGCCCATCGCAGCTTCGGCCGGGGCGGTGTTGCTCACCGCGGCGTAGCCGCCACCAACGACGAGTAGAGCGAATCCAAGCAGCGCGACTGCCACCCACGGCTTACGCCTGCGATGAGCCAGGAACTTCACGTTTCGGCGCCTTTCTTTAAGTGCTACCTGAGGGTCCCTACTGCAAGATGTAAATCATGAAGAACAAAGCGATCCACACAACGTCCACGAAGTGCCAGTAGTAGGACACGACGATTGCTCGGGTCGCTTGATCGTGGGTGAAGCGTTTCGTGACATACGTGGTGGCCAGCACGAACAAGAAGGCGATGAGCCCGCCGGTCACGTGCAGGCCATGAAAGCCAGTGGTCAAGAAGAACGCCGAACCGTAGGAGCTTGACGACAAGGTGAGGCCGTAGTGCACCAACTCGGCGTACTCGAAGACCTGGCCGCCGATGAACACCGCACCCATCAGGAACGTGATGATGAACCAGCGCCGTAGGCCCTTAACGTCTCCGCGCTCGGCTGCGAATACGCCCAACTGACAGGTGACGCTGGAAAGAACCAAGATGGTTGTGTTGACACTCGCGAAGGGGACGTTCAGCAGTTGCGTGTCAGCTGCCCAAACCTCGGGGTTGACGGCCCGCATCGTGAAGTACATCGCGAACAAAGCCGCGAAGAACATCAGCTCGCTGGAGAGCCAGACGATGGTTCCGATCGAGACCATGTTGGGCCGGTTTGCCGGCGCATGCGCGTAGGCCGCCGGAATTGTCGTGTTCGCCACGGGCAAATACTGTCATGGGTTCATGAAGTCGGCGGCCCGGGTCTGCCAGAAATCGTGCGATTTACGCCACTGCCGAGGGAAGTGGTCGGTGGGGGCCCACCGGCGGGGCCTCTAGAGTGGTCTCGTGAGCACTGAGCAGCCACCCCAGACTCCGTTCCGGGTGCTTGTCTATAGCGACGACCGCAACACTCGCCAGCGGGTCCTGTCGAGTGTGGGCCGCCGCCCGGATCCGCAGTTGCCACCGGTCGATTTCGTGGAGTGCGCCACCGAGCCCATGGTGATCGAGCGGGCTTCGCGGGAGAATTTCGACCTGTTGATCCTCGATGGCGAGGCTGTCCCGGCCGGCGGGATGGGGATCGCTCGGCAGTTGAAGGACGAGCTTTACGGCTGTCCGCCGATCTTGGTACTGATCGGCCGACCGCAGGATGCCTGGCTGGCCACCTGGTCACGAGCCGATGCTGTGGTGCCGCACCCGTTGGAGCCGGTGGCTGTTGCCCGCGCGGTCGCGCGGATGCTGCACCGGCGCACCAGCGTTTCGCCTTGATGGATCCCGCGCGCCGGCCATGACACTTTCGCCCGATGGCCAGGTGTTTGAGTGGCCCGCGGTGCTCGCCGCGGCGATGTCTTCTGCAGGCGCATCCCCGCAGGCGTTGTCGTGGGCGATGTCTCAAATGCTGGAAGATGCGGCAACGCCGGCCCAGGTGGCTGCCCTGGTGACGGCCGTGCGCACCCGAGGCGAGACCCCGGAGCAGTTGCGGGCCTTGCTGGAAGGGATGCTCGCCCACGCCGTACTCATCGACCCCGATACCCGCCCGCAGGTGGTGGTGGATGTGGTGGGCACCGGAGGCGATGGCTCCAACAGCGTCAATATCTCCACGATGGCGGCGTTGGTGGTGGCGGCAGCGGGGGCGCCGGTGATCAAACATGGCTCGCGCGCGGCGTCTAGTGCCACCGGTTCGGCAGATGTTCTCGAATTACTCGGAGTCGATATTCAGGCCTCGGGCGACCAGGTAGCCCGCAGCGCCCGAGAAGTGGGAATCGGCTTTTGCTTCGCTCCTTCCTTTCATCCAGCCTTGCGGTTCGTCGGTCCGACTCGCCGGGAATTGAAGGTGCCGACCATCTTCAACATCTTGGGTCCGTTGGCTAATCCGGCTCGACCAGAAGCGATGCTCGTGGGCTGTTCGCGACTCGAATCGGCCCCCACGATGGCCGAGGTCTTACGCGAGCGCGGTGTGCGGGCGCTGGTCATCCGGGGGCTCGACGGTCTCGATGAGATCTCCACGGCGGGCCCTACGTCGGTGTGGAACGGCATCGGTGATGCCGTTATCGAGGAAGTGGTGGATCCGCAGGAGTGGGGCGTGGCTCAGGTTGATGCCCGAATCCTGGAAGGGTCCTCGGCTCAGGAAAACGCTGATGTGGTGGGTGGCGTGCTCGATCCTGCCCAGCGAGGTTCGATCGCTGCTGGCCGCCGCGAGGCCATCGCTGATGCGGTGGCGGTTAATGCTGCCGCGGCCCTTGTCGCCTACGACGCTGCCACGGGTGTTCGGCCAACGGGATCCCTGTCAGAGTCAATTGGTGCTGCGCTGCCGCGGGCACGCAGCGCCCTGGACTCTGGTGCCGCCTGGCAGGTACTCCAACGGTGGATCGAAGTCAGCCAGCGATCCGATTAACACGCGTCCGCCCCGGAGCAGGCCCCACCGGGCGCGCGGTTTCTCGACGCGCGTGTGAGTCATCAACCACGCGTAGGTCGGAAAGAAAAGAGCCGGATCCGATCGGCCAAGCCAGCGGCGTGCTCACGTGGACCAAGCGCACCTCCGAGCGCTCCAGCCAGCGAGCGAGCAGGATGCTCTCTTCTGCGGTGGTGCTCGACAAGGCGGCGGATTCGGCCGTAGCGACCGCCGCCCCCGCCGCTGCTTTCGGATCTGTGCCTGGGGGGGCATGCACCGCCGCCACCAATCGCCCGGCGCAGATGACGTGGATGGCCCACCCGCCGCGAGTATCGGGCTCGGCGGCCACGACTTGCTCGGTTACCCGCAGCAGCTGAAAGCGCTGGTGCCGCTGACTGGCGGCACTGATCGAAGCCAAGGCATCGCGTAATCGCGCGGCCTGCTCGAAGCGTTCTCGGTCGACAAGTGCCTGCATGCGTGCCAATCCGGTGGCGAGCAGGGCACTCAGATCCCCGGCGATGATCTCCTGGATCGATGCGGCCTGGTCAGCTATCGCAGTGCTCGGTGGGGCGTCGGTGGTAGCCGGGTTGCTGGTGATCGCGGCAATATCGGTGGCGACCCGGCGAGCCGCGCCGCGGGTAGGGAAGGGGCCCCAAGAATTGTCCGGTACCGAAGCATCATTCTTTAAGTGCACCGCGACAAGACGGGTGACGGGCTTCGTGCGCACCGAGAGCCACCAACTTGTGTTCGCCTGACGCGAGCGCCGGTTGTAGTGGGGCCGGTGGCTACTGATCTGCCGGATTTCGCGTGCGTGGGCTTCGAGGGGTGTCGCGCACGGAATCACCTCGACGCGTTGGGCGATCGCGATCATCTCGCTCATCCGCGCCCGGCTTTCGGCTGCGGTGAAATAGCTGCGCACGCGAGACCGGACGTTGGTGGAGGTGCCGACGTACAACGGCGCGCCTTGTCGATCCAGGAACATGTAGACGCCCGGGCCGGTGGGCAAACCCTCGGTGAGGTGGCGCTTGGAGCGCTGGGCGGGGGAGACCCGGCCGAGGAAATCCCGGAGGTCGGCGAAGGTACGAACACCGAAGGACCCCACCCGCTCCAGCAGGCAGTGCAGCACGTGGGTGGTGGCGCGCGCGTCAGCCAGCGCGCGGTGATTCGGGGTGATGGGTGCCTGGAAGTGCGCGGCGAGGGTGGCCAATGTGCAGTTGCGCACTTCGCCGGGCAGCAGGGCCACGCGCGCTAACCGGGCGGTGTCCAAGGATCGTCCGGGAGACCACGAAAGCTCGTGCAGGGTGCATGCCGCTTTCAAGAAGCCAAGATCGTAGGGCGCGTTGTGTGCCACCAAAATCGCATCTCCGGCGAATTCCCCGAAACTAGCGACCGCGCCAGCCACGGACGGAGCGTTGTGTACCAAGGCATCGTCGATGCCGGTCAGGGCGGTGATGTGTGCGGGGATCGCTCCCGCAGGTCGAACCAAGGTGGCGAATTCCCCCACGATCTGCCCACCGTGGACTTTCACAGCGCCGATTTCGGTGATGCCGGCTTGCGCAGCTGGCCCCCCGGTCGTTTCCAGATCGACGACGACGAAAATCTCGTCGGCCAGATCGGGTCCGACGTCCTCGAATGACAGTTGGTTACCGGGTAGGAGACCGGGGACCGACCGTGGTGCTGTATCCATCGAAGGGGACGCTACGGGGCCGGTGTGACACAGCCGGTAGTTTCGAGCCCATGAGCGATGCCCACCCCGTCCTGCCCGACGAAGCATCACGGCTGCGCTGTGGGCATTGTGGCAACCTCACCCGGTTCGACATTGTGCGGACCATGCGCACCGCGGAGTACTGGCATGCCTCGCTGGCCGGTGACGTCGTCGTCGAAGAGAGCGCTGTCCTCGCCGAGGAGGTCGAAGCCATCCGGTGCCGGTGGTGTTCGGCCACTGACCGCATCGAGGTGGTGCCCCGCCCGCAGTTCGGAGGACCGGACCGCGAAGCCGCGGGAGACGGCGGAGTCTGATTCCTCCTCCCCGTTGCGGCGTCGCTTGTGGCCCCGACACGCCGCGAGGGGACGCCCACAAGTGACGCCGCAACGGGGGAGGGAAGTGGGTGGGTGTCAGACCCTGGCCGTAGCGTCCCGGGCATGGTGATCGACTGCGATTCATGCCAGGTGGCGGGCCTTGCCTGCCACGACTGTGTGGTCAGCGTGCTCCTGGGTGTTCCTTCGGTGCCCAAGCAGGTAGGCGAGCCCAGCGAGGACTCCGACGGGGCGAGTGTCGTCCACCTCGATGACGACCACGCCCAAGCGATCGAGGCCCTGGCCGCCGGCGGCATGGTGCCGCCCCTGCGCCTTCGCCGGTTTGCCGGCTGATCGGTCTGCGACCAGCCTGAGATGATCCTGGGATACCGATGGTGCGCTCCGTCACCGTTCTGTTACCTTGGGGAACCCAGGGCGGATCATGTCCGTCCTATGTAGGTCACTTCCCCGACGATCTACTACCGAATGGCGGCTGGCCGGCAAGGCGAGCGTGACAAGGAGGCCACTAGTGCATATGCGGCGGCGAACCAAGCTGACCGGTATTCTCTTGGCCTTGGGGGGATTGATCGCAACCGGCGCTGTCACGACTCCGGCGCATGCTGCTCCCAATCTTCAGGAAGTCCGTATGCAGGTCATGGACCTGGAGTCCAAGGCTGAGTCGGCCACCGAGCGCTATAACGAGGCCCGAAACGA
>DASYOJ010000051.1:0-2201 GCA_036007925.1 Candidatus Nanopelagicales bacterium | reverse complement strand
TGGGCCTTTGAATTTTACTCGTTCCCAAGCTGGAGCTTGGTAACGAGAGTCAAAGTCTTACGACTTCGGCGACAAGAAATGCAGCAAATCAGGTCGTTAACGGAGTCGAGTGATCTTTCATGGTAGTGCATTCGTAACCACGAATGAACTCAAACAGCCACCGCCATGCGTCAGCAGGCGAGCCGGTTGCGTTGTAGCCGGTGATCCCGGCTGCGCGCGGGGGAGCGGGCTTGCGGGTTGATGTTTCCGCCGGAATGCGGCACGGCGCGGATTGGCGGGGATGATGGGGGCCGGCTGAGAGGCGGAGCGCGGCCGGGGAAGGGGGCGTTCGGCGCGACGACCGGATGGCACAGTTCTCAGCGCGCAACCGCCCATGTTCCGCACATCGGGTCGTCGAAGTGCGGGCGGGTTGGTGTGGGTGGCGGAGCGTTTCGACTCAGGCGGCTTCCAGCTTCTCCTGCAGAGCCCGCGCGATCGGGCTGAGGTTCATCTTGCCCAACGTGCCCTCGCGGCGGGGAGCGGCCGCCAACAAAGTGGCGAAGGCCGCATGCACGATCAGCACCGTGCCGACCTTCGCGTAGAACCGTTTCGAGCCGGTGATGTTGCCGTCGTCCGCACCCCAGAAGACCTTGAACCGGCCGTTGACCCGTTCGACCGCCGTCCGCCCCTTGTACAGCCGCTCGAACTTCTTCGTCGCCCGCGGAATCGCCGGAAACCGCCGCAGGTCGACCTCCCGCTTGACCCGCGCCGTCAGGCCGTACTCTCTGCCGGCGTTGCATACGTCCGACATCGGGCAGTCCCATCCTTCGTGCCTGGCCGGACAGCGGTACTTGAGCGTTCCCCGCTCCGGTTCGTGGCCGATGTAGGACATCTTGTGCCGCACCGGCGGGTCGCTCACCTGGTCGTAGCAGTACAGCGTCCCCGCTTCGTCGTAGACGATGTTCGAGCGGCCGTCGTGGCCGGGCAACTGCCGTTCGTGTTCGCTCTGCCACAGCGAGCGCATCTGGATCAGCGGCTTGATGTCCGCTCGCTCGAGCAGCCGGTGCACGTCGTTGGAATCGGCCGCTTTGTCGTAGGCCAGCGTCTCGATGCGGCCTGCGGGAAGGTTTCGCTGCGCCTCTGTGAGGATCGCCGGCAGCGTCTCGCCGTCCCCCGCCTTCGTGTCGGTGATTTCGTAGGAGAGCACCACTTCGTGCTTCACGTCCACCAACAGATGCAGCTTGAAGCCGAACCACTCCACCACGCGGGTCACCTTGCCCTCCTCGTCGTGGTATTCCTTGCGGCCGCCGGAGGCCTGCGGCAGCCCCTCGGCCTGCTCGTCGGCCTGCGCCTTCTCCGACTTCGAACGGCGGGCCGACAGGCCGGTGGCATCGCCGGCGGTCTCCTTCCCCAGATCGGGCACCACGTCCCCCAGCCGTGCGATCATGGCGTCGAAGACCGCCTGAAGGTGCGAGCGGTGCGGCTCGCTGCCGAGCGTCTCCTCGAAGCGGGACATGTTCCACTTGGAGGGGATCTGATCGTCGGAGTGGATGTCGATCAATCGCCGCAGCCCTTCGTTGCGATGCAGTTCGGCCAGGCAGGCTTCGGTGCTGCTGTGCCGCAGCGCGATGGTGAGCACGACCACGCCCCACAGCCGGTGCACGGGATAGTCGTTGCGCCCCTTGCCCCGCGTGCTGCGGAGCGAGTTCAGCAGCGGCGCGTCGGGGATGGCGGCCAGCAGTTCGCGGATGGTCTTGAGCGAGGGGTTGTCTTCGAGGCAGTCCCAGGCGAAGAGCGGTTTGGTCTGAGCGATGCGCATGTGGTCCTCCGTGCGTTGGAAGTCGCGGGTGAAGCGGCGCCGCATCGGGCACGCGCTGCGGCCACCCTTACTACGCAACCACTCCCCGCACGGTTTCAGGGATGGTCGAAAAATCGGAAAAAAGTTGTGACTGCGGGGCGATTCTCGACAGAAAACAGTGCTGTTGCGGGGAAGCGGAAAATCGCCTCGACGGAACCCGCGTTGCCTCAATCACTTCGCGACAACGCAACCGGTTCTGCATCGGCAATCTACACTTGTATGGTGCGGCAAAACCACCGACAATCGGGTGACAGGAAAACGATTCTCTCAATGACGGTGCCGACCGATGGATATGTCTCTCAAAGCTCTCGTGCCGATGGCTGCCGTGTTGCTCTTCGCGCTCGGTTGCGGCGGGGATGAAACC
>DASYOJ010000050.1:0-5730 GCA_036007925.1 Candidatus Nanopelagicales bacterium | reverse complement strand
GATTCGGTACCGGTGCGGCGGGCAAGCGCCCCGTCGAGAAGATCGGTGATGGCCGCGATCACGAAGACCACCGCTGCGGTGTCTCGGCTCGTCGGATCATCGCGCCATAACAAGATGCCCACGATCGGCACGGCAAGTAACCGAACCCCGGTCAGGGCGTTGGGCCAGGTCAGCACCCGCCCCGAGGGTGTCATCGTGGATCCGGGCGCACGATCAAATCGACCCCGGCTGACTCAACGACGATTCCCTCGACCCACTCCCCGATCTGCGGGGTATCAGCGCTCGCGTCTGACTCCACGGAGCACGCGCCATCATCGGGACCTTGGTGCGCAGCTCGACCCACCGCCAGGCCGTCGTCGTCGATCGCCTCGATCAGCACCCGGACGTGTTCTCCGATGCGTTCGCTGGCGCGTTGGGCCATCAACTCCTCGACAAGATCAGCGATTCGTGCCCGCCGCTGCTCGATGACTTCTTCACTGCACTTGCCCGGAAGATCGGCGGCTTGGGTGCCGTCTTCATCCGAATACCCGAACACTCCAACCGCATCGAGCCCAGCGGCCTCAAGGAAGGCCGCGAGTTCATCGACGTCCTCGTCGCTTTCCCCCGGGAAGCCGACGATCACGTTGCTGCGCAATCCTGCCTGGGGTGATAACTCGCGGATCGATGCGACCAACTCCAGGAAATCCTCCGTTCCACCGAAGCGGCGCATCGCCCGCAGCACCCGTGGGCTGGCGTGCTGAAAGGACAGATCGAAGTAGTCGGCAACGGCAGGGGTGCCCGAGATGGCCGCGATCAAGCCTGGTCGCATCTCTGCAGGTTGCAGGTAGGACAGCCGAATGCGCTCTACCCCTGTTCCTGCGGCGAGATCGGGCAGCACCGTTTCCAGCAGGCGCATGTCGCCAAGGTCCTTGCCGTAGGAAGTGGTGTTCTCCGATACCAAGATCACTTCGCGCACGCCTTGGGCGACCATCTCGCCGATTTCGGAGGTCACCTCCGCGGGCGTGCGCGAGACGAAAGACCCCCGAAACGCCGGAATCGCGCAGAAGGTGCAGCGTCGATCGCACCCTGTCGCGAGCTTGACCGAGGCAACCGGACCGCTACCGAGCCGAATCCGTGGCACCGGTGGGCTCCAGCCCTGCCGCTTGGCGGCCCGTTGCTCTTGGCGTTCCACCGGGCTGATGGGCAGCAGCGTGCGTCGATCAACCGGCTCGTGGGCCGGGGGTGCATGGCCGGCCATAACCGCGGACAGTTGCTCGGCGATCTGCGGGTAGGAATCAAAGCCCAACACCGCATCCGCCTCGGGTAACTCACCGGCTAAGACGTTTCCGTACCGCTCGGCCAAACAGCCCACCGCGACGACCGTTTGCTCCCGGGTGCTCTCGTCTGCAGCGCGTCGGGTCGCGAGGACCGTATCGATGGAATCCTTCTTGGCTGCATCGATGAAGCCGCAGGTGTTCACCAGCACGGCATCAGCATCATCCGCATCGTCGACCAATGTCCATCCATCGGCCGCGAGCCGCCCGGCAAGTTCCTCGGAGTCAACTTCATTGCGCGCACATCCCAGTGTCACGATCGCCACTTTGCGGTGGAGCTCGGTATCTGGCACCGGGTCAGCCTACGCAGTGGCGATCGTCGTGCTCTCAGGCCTGGATCGGCGCGCTCAGCTAACGGCGCTGATGGCGGTATTCCTGGACCACGTCTTCGGCGTCTTCCCCCACGGCGTCCGCGATCATCCGCAGGTGGCCGATTACGTAGACCTCGCCGCCCGATAGGTCGAACTCGCCGGCTTCGATCGCTTCGATGATTCGCGGGCGAAGTTTCGTGCGCGTTGCCACGTCCTCGATGCTGAGACCGTGGGCCTGGCGGGCGAGGGCGAGTCGCTCACCGACCATGTGAGCACCTCCCGGTGACGACCCGAGCGAAAAGTCGCTTCGACTGACTCGAATAGTCCCACTCGGGGCCAAGGCTCACAAGCACTTCACAAAGACCGGTTAACCGCACCTCGCACCCCGATGAATCGACAGCCGGTCTACTAACCCCGAATGCTGGCCAACACTCCCGGCAGTTCATCGGCGGTGACCAACACCTCGCGGGCCTTCGATCCCTCGCTTGGTCCCACCACGCCGCGCGATTCCATCAAATCCATCAACCGCCCTGCCTTGGCGAAACCCACGCGCAACTTGCGTTGCAGCATCGAGGTGGACCCGAACTGGGTACTGACAACGAGTTCCACGGCCTGCAACAACACATCGAGGTCATCACCGATGTCTTCGTCGATTTCCTTCTTGGCCGCCGCCGGGCTGGTGACTTCGGGTAGATAACGGGCATCGACCTGCTCTTTGCAGTGCTCGACGATGGTTCGGATCTCCTTCTCGGCAACGAACGCCCCTTGGATGCGTACGGACTTGTTCGCCCCCATCGGCAAGAACAGCCCGTCGCCTTGGCCCACCAACTTCTCCGCCCCCGGCTGATCCAAGATGACCCGGCTGTCGGCGAGAGAAGACGTGGCGAAGGCCAATCGGGAGGGAACGTTGGCCTTGATCAAACCGGTGACGACATCGACACTCGGGCGCTGGGTCGCCAGCACCAGATGGATGCCGGCCGCCCGAGCCAACTGTGTGATGCGCACGATGGCATCTTCCACATCGCGCGGTGCGACCATCATCAAGTCAGCAAGTTCGTCCACGATCACCAGTAAGTACGGGTATGGGCGCAACACCCGCTGACTACCGGCCGGTGGCTTCACTTTGCCGGCACGCACCGCGGCATTGAAATCGTCGACGTGCCGGAATCCGAAGTGCGCAAGATCGTCATAACGACGATCCATCTCGGCCACCACCCACTGCAGGGCATCTGCGGCCTTCTTCGGATTGGTGATGATCGGGGTGATCAAGTGCGGCACGCCTTCGTAAATGCTCAGCTCCACCCTCTTGGGATCGACCAGGATCATCCGAACTTCATCGGGGGTCGAACGCATCAAGATCGAGGTGATCAGCGAGTTGATGCAGCTGGACTTGCCAGCGCCGGTTGCCCCAGCGACCAAGATGTGCGGCATTTTCGCGAGGTTTGCCACGACGAATTCGCCCTCGACATCCTTTCCTAACGCCACCACCATCGGGTGCTGATCGGCAGCCGCAGGCGAACTGCGCAGCACATCACCCACCGCCACCAACTCACGGTCGGTATTGGGGATTTCGATACCGATGGCCTTCTTGCCAGGGATCGGGCTCAGGATGCGCACATCGGCGCTGGCTACGGCGTAGGCAATGTTCTTGCTCAGGGCCGTGACCCGCTCGACCTTGACAGACTGACCGAGTTCGATCTCGTAGCGGGTGACCGTCGGCCCCCGCAGGAAACCGGAGACTTCCGCGTCAATCCCGAACTGATCGAGCACATCACGAAGTGCCTTGACCACACTGTCGTTTGCCGCGGTGGCCTTTTTGTGGCTCGCTCCGGCCTTGAGTAGTTCTGCCTTGGGCAACCGGTACCGGATTCCCGCAGCCACCGGCTGCTGGGTGGGTGATCCCTCCGGGACTGGATCGATAACCGGCTCGCTGCGTTCACCGCGCGTGGGCATCTCCACCACTGGCGCGAGCGCTGCGGTGTCGTCCTCACTGCCAACGGGCGTCAAGGCAGTGGTGTCGTCATCGGGCCCGGTGACCACCGCGATTACATCGGTATCGGCTCCGGCATCGACGAACTCTTCTCCGGCAGGCGCCTGCTCGCCGTGCGGCACCAGCAGGCCGGCCGCGGGCCGTTCGTCGTCGTAGGCAAGGGGGGTCGCAAATGGTTCATCACCGACCAGCGGGGTGTCTCGCAAAACGTCGGCATCGCGCAGGTCGATGGCCGAATCGTCCATTAAGTCTTGACCATGGCCAGGCAAATCGAGTTCGCCGCCCTCGGCGAGATCGTCGTCGAGTTCTTCGATGCCAGCTGCTTGGTCATCACGGCTGCCACCGTCGGACGTGCTCGGATCCGGTGGTACCAGCAATGCCGCAGCGCCACGAGCGCCGTGCCACCAGGAAGTGACGTAACCACGCAACGCCTGCACCGACGTACCGGTGACCACCAACACGCCGAACAACAGCACGATGCCCAGCACGATGCCGGTCACGATGGGCCCCACCGCCGCCACGATCGGCGCGGTGGCAATCCAGCCCACCACTCCCCCGCCGGTGTTCATCGCCGCAGCACCATCGGAAGGAGTGGCCGATCCGCGGGTCACATGCCAAATCCCCACGATGCCGACGATCACCGCCGAGGTGCCGATCACCAACCGGCCCGTCGTTGCGTTTTGGTCCGGGTGCCGCAGGTACCGCCAGGCCAACGCCAGCAAACACAACGGCGCCATCCACGACAACGCTCCCAGGATCGCCGTAGCGATGCCACCCGACCACGCGATAAACCAACCATCAACCGAGAACCAGGTGGCCGCTGCCACGACTACCGCAGCGGCGAGCAGCGCCAAACCCAAGCCATCACGGCGGTGTTCGGGATCTAGGTCCCGCGCACCTTTGCCGATTCCCCGCGCCAGCGTTCCCAGCAACAGCGCCAGGGATGCCCACACGGTGGCGATCCCGCGCCCCATCGCCGCGAACATGCGCACCAACAAGCCCGGCCGGCGCGCGGCCGTCGAGCGACTCGGCGCCCGGCGGCTACCGCCCGAGCGCGAGGTGGCTTTCGCTGGCTTCTTTGCCGGCTTCTTCGCTGCCTTCGAACCCGACCGGCGGGCCGGAGCAGCAGAGCGGGTGGAGCCACGGGTCGATGCACGGGTAGCCCGAGGCCGGGCACGGGAGGATCCGCTTGCCGAACGCGCACGGGACGTACGTGGGGAAGCGGACGTACGAGACGCCATGGCCGGAAGGCTACGGGTAAACCCCGACAAACACACGCGTAACACGCGTGACACGCGCACCTCCTGCCCCGCCCCTCCCCCGTTGCCGCGTCAGGCGTCGGGGCGACACGCCGGGGAAATGTCCCGACGCCTGACGCCGGAACGGGGAGGCGGGACGGGACGGGACGGAGGGAGGGTTAGGCCTCGACAACAACCGGGACGATCATCGGGCGGCGCCGGTGCGTGGCGTTCACCCAGCGCCCGACGATCCGGCGCATGCGCTGTTGCAAGTCGTGGACATCATCGATGCCATCGGCCAAGGCGTCCTCCAGTGCGCTACGCACCGAGGCGGTCACATCCTCGAGCCCGCCGGCGAGCACCTCCTCGCCGAACCCACGCTCGTGGATCTCGGGGCCGGCTACGACCTTCCCGGCCACGGTGTCGACCACCGCGATGATCGAGATGAACCCTTCCTCGCCGAGCACCCGCCGGTCCTTAAGCGACGCCTCGGTGAGATCGCCGATGCTCGAACCATCGACGTACACGTATCCCACCGGGGTGTAGCCACTGACCACCGCCCGATCACTATCCAGATCAACGCTCACCCCGTCATCGATCAACAAGATGCGCTTATCGGGGATGCCCACGCTCTCGGCCACTCGCGCATTGGCCAGTAGGTGGCGCCATTCTCCGTGCACCGGCAGCACGTAGCGCGGCTTGGTCAGGTTGTACACGAACCGCAGTTCCCCCGCAGATGCGTGACCGGAGACATGCACCAGCGCATTGCCTTTATGGATCACACTCGCACCAAGTCGGGTCAGGCCGTTGATGACGCGGTTTACCGCTGTCTCATTTCCTGGAATCAACGACGACGCCAAAACAACAGTGTCCGAAGG
>DASYOJ010000049.1:0-6454 GCA_036007925.1 Candidatus Nanopelagicales bacterium | reverse complement strand
GCGCTGGGGCACCCGCTCGGGGCTTCCGGGGCGCGGCTGATGACCACGATGGTGCACCGGATGCGCCGGGAGGGCACGCGCTACGGGTTGCAAACGATGTGCGAGGGCGGCGGAATGTCCAATGCGACGGTTGTGGAGTTGCTGTAGTCACTCCCGTCACACGCCTGACCTAGTTGTCCACAGGTGGTCCACAGCTGGGGATGAACTACAGCGGTGTAAGACGGTTTCCCCCACGAAATGGCCATGTCACCAGGTTGGGGGACACGGCGTATGTGTGGAAAACCCTGCCTGAGGCGCCCCGATCTCCCCACCCCCACGCGAATCCCCCGGATTCCGGGGGGAGTGCGCAGAATCGGGCCGAAACAGGGGGAAGCGAAGCGAATCCCCCGGAATCCGGGGGAAACGCTCAGGGGTGGTTCGAGGGTGGTTCGGGGGTGGAGCTATTTCCACTTGGTGGACAGGACGAAGCCCACGATGATGAAGCCGAAGCCGATGCCGACGTTGACCAGCCCGTTGGCCTGCCCGCCGATGGAGTTCATCACCGGGATCTGCGAACCGGCCACGTAGAAGATCACGATGTAGATCAGGCCGATCACGAAGCAGGCGACCATCACCGGAGCCAGCCACGAGGGCGACCCGATCCTGGCTACCTTGCGCTCCCCCTTGCTCGGCGGCGGGGTGTACGGCTCCTTTTTGCGACCTTTGGACTCTGGCACCCCTCTAGCCTGCCACACCTTGCCCGAAGCGGTAGCGGAGAATGGCCCCGTGGTCACCCCCCGCCCCCGGATCCTCGTGGTCGACAACTACGACTCCTTCGTGTTCAACCTCGTGCAGTACCTCGAGCAGCTTGGCGCCGAAGTGACGGTGGTGCGCAACGACGACATCACCCCCGAGCAATGCGTGGACTACGACGGCGTCTTGTTATCCCCTGGCCCTGGCACCCCGGAGGATGCGGGCGCGTGCGTGCAGATCGTGCGCGAGTGCAGCGGGCAGGTGCCCATCTTCGGCGTTTGCCTCGGGCATCAAGCGATCGCTGCTGCGTACGGCGCATCGGTCACGCAGGCACCGGAGTTGTTGCACGGCAAGACCTCGCAGGTAGTGCACGACGACGCTGGTGTGCTCGCCGGCTTGCCGCGGCCGTTCACCGCTACGCGCTACCACTCCCTTGCGGTCGATCCGGCGACGATGCCCCGCGAACTCGAGGTCACCGGCACTACGGAGTCCGGCGTGATCATGGCGCTGCGCCATACCGGCGCAAAGGTCGAGGGCGTGCAGTTCCATCCGGAATCGGTGCTCACCGAAGGCGGACACGAGATGCTCGCGAATTGGCTGGCCGAGTGCGGCTACCCGATTGCCCGTGATCGTGCGCGCACCTTGCAGCCGGTGATCGGCAAGAACGACGACGACATCCCCGACGACTAGTCGGCGACGCTTCTTCCCCCGCTCCCGCGAAAGGGCAGTTTTTCCGCATCGAAAGGGCAGTCCTGATCGTCGAGTGGGCAGTACTGCCCACTCGACGCTTGATGACTGCCCTTTCGGCGTTGAAAAACTGCCCTTTCGCGCCCAGCGGCGGGCAGGAAGGAGTTACTCGACCGGGACAGTGGGCGCCGGCTGCGGCTCCGGGGGTGCGGTCGGCTCCGGTGCCGGTGGCGTGGTCGGTTCTGGTGCAGTCGGCTCGGGCGCCGGCACCGGTGGATCGGTGGGCTGGTTGGGATCCGGCGGCAATGTCTCGGTGGGCACCGGCGTGGGCTCCTCGGTCGGTTCGCCGGCGACCGAGATCGTGATCGTCACGACCGAGCCGCGCTCGAGTGATTGACCCGGCTGCGGGGACTGCGCCAGCACGATCCCCGGCGGCTCAAGGGTCGATTCCTGCTCCACTTGCTGCACCTCGAACCCTGCTTGCGCGAGATCACTGAGCGCTTGCGCGACGGTCACTTCGCGCACATCGGGCACCTCGATCAGACCCGAGGACACCACGACGGACACCGCGCTTCCGGCGGCTAATTGCGCACCTTCGGCCGGATCCTGCGCCAGCACATAACCCGCCGGCTGATTGGAGTCCTCTTCAGAGATGTCCCCCAGTTGCAAGTTCGCATCACCCAAGGCGGTGCGCACCGCATCCAAGGACGTCAACCCGATCAACTGCGGCACCGTCGCCTGTTCGCGACCGGTACTGATCGTGACGTTGACCGCCTGCCCTTGCTCGATGCTCTCCCCGGGCGCGGGCTGTTGCGCGATGACCGTGCCGGGCTCCCGGTCGGAAATCTCCGGGGTCTGCGCACCTAGGCGCAGCTCGAATTCCGCAAGCGATTCGGTCGCTTCTTCTAGCGTCAACCCATCGAGGTTCGGCACGTTCACTAACGACGCCGACGTCCCTCCGAAGATGAAGCGCCCGATGGCCAGCGCGCCAAGCACCGCGATCGCCACCGCCGACAAACTCACGATCCAAAACAGTGTGCTGCGCCCGGCTCGCCCGCGCCGGCGCCGGCGTTCGTCATAGATGGGATCACTGGAGTAGTCCGAGTAGCCAGCGCCACCACTTCCCGCGGCTTCCACTGGTGCGAGCTGTTGGGTGTAATCGGGGGTGATGGTGGGCACCGCCGCTGTAACGGGGGACCCGGCAATCGCCCGCTCGACATCGCCGCGGAACTCCGAAGCACTTTGGTAGCGATCGTCCGCCCGCTTGGCGAGTGCTCGCAGCACCACCGCGTCGACCTCTGGGGAGACACCGTCATCGACCTGCGAGGGCGGGCTGGGCATCTCGCTGACGTGTTGGTAAGCAATGGAGACGGCACTTTCACCGGTGAACGGCGGTCGACCGACCAGCAACTCGTACAACAGCACCCCGGTGGAGTACAGGTCACTTCGCGCATCGACGACTTCACCGCGCGCTTGCTCGGGCGACAAGTACTGCGCCGTTCCCATGACCGCCGATGCCGATGTCATGGTCTGACCGGATTCATTGATCGCACGCGCAATACCGAAGTCCATGACCTTGACTTCGCCGGTGCGGGTGAGCATGACGTTCGCCGGCTTGATGTCGCGGTGCACGATGCCGTGCCGGTGCGCGTAGTCCAGCGCGGCCAGTACTCCAGCGGCGATCTCGAGCGCGCGTTCCGGAAGCAGCCGGCGCCCGCTGGCCAGCAGTTGCCGAAGCGTCATGCCGTCTACGTATTCCATGACGATGTAGGGAACGACGACGTTCTGACCGTCAGGATCAATAAGGGTGTCTTCACCGGTGTCGTAGACCGCGACGATGTTGGGGTGGTTCAACGCGGCGGCGCTTTGGGCTTCGCGGCGAAAGCGCGCCTGGAAACTGGGGTCTTTCGCTAGGTCCGGACGCAAGATCTTGATAGCCACCCGGCGGCCAAGGCGCAGGTCGCGTCCCTCGTGCACCTCGGCCATGCCACCACGACCGATGACCTCGCCGACCTGGTAGCGGTCGCCGAGCATCTTGCCGGGTTCTTCGAGATCCACCTGCGTTCCTTCCTGAACTTTCCCACTCCCTGCGCGAGCGGTCGCTCATTGTCTCAGCACGAGGCGAACACCCCGATGACGCCGCGCTTTTACCGTCGTTGCAGTACTGCTTCGATCACATCCTTGGCGATAGGGGCTCCGAGCCCGTTGCCGCTGACCTCCTCGGCTCCGGCTTCTTCCACGGCCACGGCCACCGCCACTTGCGGCGCGGCCGCGGGGGCGAAGGCCACGAACCAGGCGACCGTGGGGCGATCGTTACCGGTTTGCGCGGTTCCGGTCTTGCCAGCGACCCGTACATCGGGGATCGCGACGTTCGAACCGGTGCCGTTCTCCACGACGTTGACCATCATCTCGGTCAGCGCCAGGGCTTCGCTCGGGCGCAAGGCATCAGCGAAGACCTCCGGCTCGGTGGTCTGCAAGATCGTCAGGTCGGGTGCTCGCACTTCTTGGATCAAGTACGGCGTCATGGTGCGCCCGCTGTTGCCGATCGCCGCGGTGACCATCGCCATCTGCAAGGTGGTGGCGCGGACGTCGTACTGCCCGATGGCGCTCATCGCTGTTTGCGGTTCATCGGGGTCGGTGGGAAACCGCGAAGTGGCTGCTCGCAGTGGAATCTCGAAGCTGGTGTCGAAACCGAACAGTTCGGATTGCTCGCGCAGCGCATCGGCCCCGAGTTCGTTACCAAGCCAGGCGAAGGCGGTATTGCACGAGATCGCCAAGGCATCGCGCAACGTCACCCTGCCGCCGGGCCCGCACTGTTGCCGGTTCCAGTTGCGCAATTCCCGGTCGGACAGCGGCAGATCGTAGGTGCGCGGACCGGGCAGCACGGAGTTCGAATTGAACCGGCCTGAGGACAGTGCCGCAGCAGCGGTGACCAATTTGAAGCTCGACCCCGGGGGATTCAAGGACACCACCGGTCGGTTCAGCAGCGGCTTGTCCGGATCGGCTTCGAGTTTTTCGTAGTAGGTACGAATCTCGTTGGGGTCATGACTGGAGAGCCTGTTCGGATCGAACGATGGTGATTGCACCGACGCCAGGATGCGGCCGGTGGCTGGTTCGATCGCGACCACCGAACCTTTCTTGCCGCGCAATCCGAGGTAAGCGGCGCGCTGCGCAGCGGCGTCGATGGTGGTGGTGACCGCCCCGCCCACGGGTTGGCGCCCGGAGATCAACTGTTGGATGCGATCCACCGCGAAGATGTCCGATCGCCCGTTCAAGATCCGGTTCTCGGTGCGCTCGAGCCCAGTGGCTCCGTAGATAAGGGAGTAAAAGCCGGTGATGGGGGCATACAGCCGCGGGTTGGAATAGTTGCGCAGGTAGGTCAAGGTGCCGCCGGTTTCCACCGAGCGGGCCACCGGGTCGGTGCCCACCAGGATCGGCCCACGCTCGCGGTCGTATTCGGCGAGCAGGATGCGCTGGTTGCCCGGCCGATCGCGGTAGTCCCCGGCATTCACGACCTGAATAAGCGTGATGTTGGCCAAGACCGCGACCATCATCAACGCGAAGAGGAAGGACAGCCGGCGAATTTGCCTGCTCATACCGCGCGCACCACCTGGGTCATGGCGTCATCGGGTGAGGGCGCCACGGCGTCTGGTCGGCGCGCACGATCGGAGATGCGCAGCAAGATCGCCACGATCACCCAGTTGGCCACCAACGACGAACCCCCGTAGGACAAGAAAGGTGTCGTCAAACCGGTCAGCGGAATCAAACCCGTGACGCCACCGATGATGACGAACACCTGGATCGCCAACACGATCGATAAACCAGCGGCGAGCAGTTGACCGAACGCATCGCGCACGCTCACCGCGGTGCGCAGCCCGCGTTCGATCAAGATCGCGTACAGCATGACCACCGCGAACAAACCGGTGATGCCGATTTCCTCACCGAGGGCCGCGAAGATGAAGTCGGTCTTGGCGAACGGCACCAGGTTCGGAAAACCTTGACCGAGCCCGGCGCCGAGAACGCCACCGTTGGCCAGCCCGTAGATGGATTGCACGATCTGGTACCCGCCGGTATCGGCATACGCCCACGGATCTAGCCACACCGTCACGCGCGAACGCACGTGCGAGAAGTTGTAGTACGCAGCCGCGGCGCCGGCGAGGAACAGCAAACCACCGAGGATGATCCAGGTGCGTCGTTGGGTAGCGATGTACAGCATCGCCACGAATAAGCCGAAGAACAACAACGACGTCCCAAGGTCGCGCTGGAACACCAAAACGGCCAGTGAGATCAACCACGCGATCACTAACGGACCGAGATCCTTCGGGCGCGGTAGTTCGATGCCTAAGAACTTGGTGCGCACCACCGCGAGTGAATCGCGCTTGGCCACCAGGTACCCGGCGAAGAAAATGACGAGCAGGATCTTCGCTGCTTCGGCGGGTTGGAAGGACAACTCACCGACGCGGATCCACAGCGTTGCGCCGTTGACGGTGGTGCCGATGACCGGTGCAAGCGGCAGCACGAGCAGCACCAGGCCGGCAAGGCCGAAGGTGTAGGTATAGCGGGCCAAGCGGCGGTGGTCTTGCAGCAGCACCAGTACCGCGATGAACAAGATCGTCGCTATCGCGAACCAGGTCAGCTGCGAGTAAACATCGGGGGTGGGCGGTGGGGCATCCCCGAGAACTGCACGCCGCGCCGATGCAACATCGATGCGGTAGATCATCAACAGCCCGAGCATGGTCAGCAACGTGGCGACCGGTAGCAAGATCGGATCGGCGTACTTGGCCCAGATCCGGATGACGATGTGCATTGCTAGGGCCAGCCCGCCTACCACGCCGGCGGTGATCCATAGCCGCTCGGTCATGCCTTCCCCGGTCACCCATCCGATCTGCAGGGTGCCGAGTAACCCGATGCTCCACGCCAAGATCAGCAGCAGTAGTTCCACCCACCGCCGCGTTGGCTTCTTACGGGGCGCGTCCTCGGGAACGAAGAGGTCGGTGTCGCTCAGCGCGCTCACGGTGCCTCCTCGACGGGTTCG
>DASYOJ010000048.1:0-6099 GCA_036007925.1 Candidatus Nanopelagicales bacterium | reverse complement strand
AAGCGCAGGTGGACGAACTGATGGCCAAAGCCCAAACGCTCGCCGACGAAGTGAAAGCAGCCGATGCGGCAGCGGATGCGGCGGCGGAGCGGACTAACGCCCTGTGGCTGGAGGTTTCCAACCTGGTCAACCTCGATTCACCTGTTGGTGGGGAAGAGGACTTCCGCGTTCTGGAACATGTGGGCACGCCGCGGGACTTCGCGGCGGAAGGCTTTGCACCTAAGGACCATCTGGAGATCGGTGAAGCACTGTCAGCGATCGATATCGAGCGCGGCGCGAAAGTGTCCGGGTCCCGCTTCTTCTATCTCACCGGCCCTGGTGCAGAGCTGGAATTCGCGCTGCTCAATCTCGCGATGGAGCACGCGCGCCGGCATGGACTCATCCCGGTGATCACCCCCGCACTCGTGCTGCCCAGCGCTATGGAAGGCACGGGCTTTCTTGGTCAAGCCGCGGAGAACGTCTACCGGATCGAATCCGATGACATGTACCTCGTGGGCACCAGCGAGGTGCCACTCGCCGCATTCCACTCCGATGAAATCATCGACGCCGACCAACTTCCGTTGCGCTACGCCGGTTGGTCGAGTTGTTTTCGCCGCGAGGCTGGCTCGCACGGTAAGGACACCCGCGGCATCATCCGCGTGCACCAGTTCGACAAGGTCGAGATGTTCGTGTTCTGCGAACCGGACAAAGCCGAAGAAGAGCACGCGAACCTGCTGGCCTGGGAGAAGGAATTCATCGACGCCCTCGAAATTCCCTACCGCGTGATCGATGTTGCAACCGGTGATCTTGGTTCCAGTGCCGCACGCAAGTTCGACATCGAAGCCTGGATCCCGACACAAGATGCCTACCGCGAGGTCACGAGCACGTCGAATACCACCGAGTACCAGGCACGGCGCCTCAAGATCCGCATGCGCAAAGACAGCAACACCACGCCACTGGCAACGCTCAACGGAACGCTGTGCGCGATGCCGCGCATCATCGTTGCGTTGCTAGAAAACCACCAACAAGCAGACGGCAGCGTCACTGTCCCCCCTGCCCTACGCCCCTATCTCGGAGGTCGAGTCACGCTGTGACCACAGCAAACGTTCCGCGCAACGACATCCCTCACATCAACGACGGGCTCCCGATCGACTGGACTCCGCAACTCATCGCCCTCGATATCGATGACACCCTCACCGTGCATCTTGGCGACATGAAGCCGCGGGTGATCGAAGCGATCGCCGGCGTTCGCGATAAAGGCATCGACGTAGTCCTCGCAACCGGACGTTCCTTCGACACCACCACTCCGGTTGCCCGCGATGCCGGTATTAGTGGTCATGTTGTCTGCAGCAACGGTGCGATCCTCGGTGACGTTGCGCAGAACAAGATTGTGGAAGCCGTCACCTTCGATGCCACTCCAGTGATCGAGCAGCTCACCGAACTTGTGCCCGGTGCTGTCTTTGCTGTGGAGGACATGCACGGCATCTTCTACACCACCCACATGTTCTCCACCGGACCGCTCGGCCTGCGCATTGAGGAAGTGTCTCTCGAGGAACTGACCAAGGAGCCCGTCGTCCGCTTGGTGATGCGCAGCAACAGGCATACCGAGCAAGCTTTCGGTGAGGCCGCATCTCAGCTCGGTTTCCACCAGGTTGTCTACGGCGTGGCCGATGTCGCGTGGATGGACGTAGGCCCGCACGATGTCAGCAAGGCGTCCATGCTGCACGAAGTGTGTGCGCGCAAGGACATCCCCGCAGAACGTGTGGTGGCCATCGGGGACAACTGGAACGACGTCCAGATGCTCAACTGGGCCGGGCTGGGTGTAGCCATGGGCCACGCGGTTCCCGAGATCCAAGCGCAAGCGAACCTGATCACCATCGATGAGCCCGGGGATGGCGTTGCCGCGGTCCTCGAGGCCATCGCGTCCTCCTGATTAGTCGAAGCCGCGCTGCATCGCCTCGGTAATCGCCTCGCGCCAATCGCGCATTTCCGTCAGCCCAACTTCAGCCCATCGCCGATGCCCCAAGACCGAGTACGCGGGCCTGGGTGCGGGGCGCACGAACTGCTCGCTCGTTACTGCAATCACCCGCGCCGGATCGGCACCGATCTGCCGAAAGATCTCCTGGGTGAATCCGTGCCAGGAAACCTCACCGGAGTTGGTGCCGTGGAAGATTCCGGCAGCCGGCCTGGCATCCACCAACGCCACGATCTGAGCTGCGAGATCCGCCGCGTAGGTGGGTTGACCGATCTGGTCGTCGACCACATCGATTGTCTCGCGTTCTTTTTCCAACCGCAGCATCGTCTTGACGAAGTTGCTTCCCTGGTGTCCGTAGAGCCACGCGGTTCGCACGATGTAATGCGCATCGGGCAGCATCGATTGCACCGCTATCTCCCCGGCCAACTTCGTGCGCCCGTATGCGGACCGTGGATCGGGCGCAGCATCTTCGGCGTACGGCGTGGTGGCTTCACCGGAGAACACGTAGTCGGTGGACAGTTGCACCAACCACGCACCGGTCACCCGACAAGCAGCGGCAAGCTTTTCCGGCCCTTCGCCGTTGACCGCCATCGCCGCCGGTTCGTTCTCCTCCGCAGCATCGACGGCGGTCCATGCGGCGCAGTTGATGACCACATCTGGCTTGAACTCCGAGACGGTATGCGCAACGGATTCGGTGGAGGTGATGTCCAGCTCCGGCAGGTCGATACCGAGGACTTCGTCGCCCGAGCGCGCTGCATACAACTGCACCAACTCGGATCCGAGTTGACCGTTTGCGCCGGTGACGAGGACTCGCATAGCAGATCAGCCGTTACCGGGTCTTGGTGATTTCTGCGCGCTCCTTTAATGGGCGCCACCAGGCTTCGTTTTCGCGATACCACTGCACGGTCTCGGCAAGACCCTCCGGGAAGGTGTGCAGTGGCTCGTAGCCGAGCGCACGGATTCGCGAATCATCCACCGAGTAACGACGATCGTGGCCCTTGCGGTCCTCCACCGGTTGCACCGATGACCAATCAGCTCCCATCGCCTCAAGCACCTGCTCGGTGAGCTCTTTGTTGTTGAGTTCCAGGCCACCACCGATGTTGTAGGACTGCCCGGCCACTCCGCGGGTAGCGACGATCGCGATACCGCGGCAGTGATCGTCCACATGCAGCCAATCGCGCACGTTCAGTCCGTCGCCATACAACGGCACCTTCTTGCCGTCGATGAGATTCGTGACGAACAGCGGAATGACCTTCTCGGGAAACTGATACGGCCCATAATTGTTCGAGCAGCGAGTAGAGGAGACGTTCAGCCCGTAGGTCACGCTGTACGCGCGCACCAGCATCTCCGCGGCGGCTTTCGCGGCAGAGTACGGCGAGTTCGGCAACAGCGGCTCGTCTTCGGTCCACGATCCGACATCGATCGACCCATAGACCTCATCGGTTCCGATATGCACGGTCCGCGGGATCCCATGGCGCAGGCACGCATCGAGCAGTGTCTGCGTGCCGACAACGTTGGTGATGATGAAGTCCTGCGGTCCGTGGATCGATCGATCCACATGCGTCTCGGCTGCGAAGTTGATGACAACGTCGTGCCCGGGAAGTACCTCATCCAGCAGATCACCGTCGCAGATATCACCTTGCACGAAGGAGTAGCGCGGGTCACCAGACACCGAAGCAAGATTTTCCAGATTGCCGGCGTAGGTGAGTTTGTCGTAGACCGTCACGCCGGTGCAGTCGTGGCCGAGGGAATCGTAGGAACCGGCCAGCAACTCACGCACGAAATGCGATCCGATGAAACCAGCAGCCCCGGTGATCAAATAACGCACTAGCCGTTCTCCTTCAATCGATCGAACCACTCACGGGCTTCTGCGAAATCGCTGTCGGTCACGCCGTCTCGCAACACCGGCTCCTTACCGTCGTGCCGGGGGTAGGAGCCGAGGTAGCGCACGTCTAAGCAGACCCGGTGCAAACCCATCATGGCTTCGGAGATGCGCGCATCGGCCACGTGCCCCTCGACGTCCACACTGAAGTAGTAATCACCCAGCGCCTTGCGCGTTGGCCGGGACTCGATGCGTGTCATGTTCACCCCGCGCACCGCGAACTCGTTCAAGATCCCCAGCAACGCCCCCGGTTGATCCTGGTGGATGAACAAGCTCAACGTGGTCTTGTCCGCCCCTGTCGGTTCGGGGATCGACCCGGGCTTGCGGACAACAACGAAACGCGTTGTGGCATCAGTGGTATCGGCGATCTCATCGGCCAGTACGTCCAGGCCGTAGATATCGGCGGCGATGCGTTGGGAGATCGCGCCATCGAAGGGCGCCGGATCCTCCAACAGCGCAGCGGCCGCCGACGCGGTAGACATCGCCGGGATGACCGAGACCTCCGGCAGGTGCGCAGCGAGCCAGTGACGCACTTGCGCCTGCGCGTGCGGGTGCGTGGCGATCCGTGAAATCTGATCCATGCTCACACCCGGTCGGGCCAGCAGCGCGAACTGCACGGGCAGCACCACTTCATCCACGATGACTAAGCGCTGGCCGCTGCCGAGTTCATCCAACGTGGCCGAGACCGAGCCTTCTACGGAGTTCTCGATGGGTACCAACGCGTGGTCGACCACGTCGCCGCGCACCGCCTTGAGGGCCGCCGGCACCGACACCGAAGGCAACAACTGCGCACCGGAAGAACCCGGCCAGGCCAGCACCGCGGCTTCGGCGAAGGATCCACGTGGGCCGAGGTAGGCAACGGTGCGATCGTCGGTTCCCGCTCCGATACTCACGAGGCCACACCCTTCGCCTGGGAAACGGCCATCTCCTCTTCGGGGGACAGCGGAATATCGGGGGTGCCGCGGGCGATGCCCTTTAAGTACGAGCGGGTGTCATTGCGGCCGTGAATAGAGGTGATGATCAACCCGTCGCCGGAATCATCGAGCAATGCTGCCGAGAAGGAGTACCGCCCTGCCATATCCCCGTAGGCGTCGTAGCGCACCACCGAGACATGCCGCAGCGCCCGCGCCAGGTCCGCGCGGTTGTTCTTCACCTGCTTGGTGAGTTCGTGCATGTCCGAGCTCAACTCCAAGAACTCCTCACGGGTGCGGGCCAGGACATCGACGTAGGTTTCCCGGCCTTCGGCGACCGATAACAGGTCATAGGAGCGTTGCAGGCGCAGCAACCGGAACCAGCCCACGGCCGCGAGGACCACCCCGATCACGCCGATCAGCACGCCCACCAGGGCGATGATCACGGCGGCTTGGGCGTCCACAGTCACCCCCGCAGGGTAGTGGTGCACCCATGGTTGGATGAACGCATGCTTCCCCACGCTCGTTCGGCTCGGCGCCGATGATCGACTTCGGGGTGCTGTTCACCACCGCGGCGCTCATCTTCCCCTCCGAACTCCCGGACAAGACGTTCATCGCGACGCTCGTCCTAGCCACTCGCTTCCCGCGCCGGGCCGTGTGGCTCGGGGTAGTTGCGGCGTTTGCCGTGCAGGTCACCATTGCGGTGCTGGCCGGCGGTCTGCTGTCCCTGGCCCCCGAACGCCTGGTGTACGGCATCACCTTCGTGTTGTTCACCATCGGTGCGGTCCTGTTGATCCGGCAGGGGCTGACCAGCCGGGCCAACGCTCGTGCCGAGGCCAGCGCCGAGATCGCCGAGACCGAAAGCGACGAGAAGATCACGCACATGCCCCTACGCCCGGGGTTCGTCATGGTCTTCACGACCAGTTTCGCGATCATCTTCACCGCCGAGTGGGGCGACCTTTCGCAACTGTTCACTGCGGGCCTTGCCGCGCGCACCGGCGATCCACTCAGCGTGGGCATCGGGGCGTGGATAGCCCTCGCCGCCGTTGCCGCGCTCGCCACGTTCATCGGCGGTTACGTGCAAGAACGCATCCCGCTGTATCGCATCCGCTTGATCTCCGGCGGCATCCTCGCAGCGCTCGCCGTGTGGACCGCTATCGAGTTCCTCCAGTCCTAACCGTTTCCCCCGGATTCCGGGGGATTCGCTTCACTTCCCCCGGCATCGGCCCCAGACTGCGCGTTTCCCCCGTTGCGCACCCGACCCCGCCGGCCGAGCAACGGAATCGACACGGCACCGGCCAACGCAACACCGATCGCGGCGATACGCAGCGCTTCGGTCACACCGGAGAGGT
>DASYOJ010000047.1:0-1550 GCA_036007925.1 Candidatus Nanopelagicales bacterium | reverse complement strand
TAGCGAGCTGACCTCGTCGGGCAGCGTGGCGTTCAGGTCGCGCCAGGCGCGCACCACGTCGGCGGCCCGCTAGCTAGTGCATCCCCGCGTAAATTACTCGCGTGTGATTCGATGTGGTGAACCGAGCCTTGGAGGCGCCGTGTTCACTGTCGAGGCCATCGAGTTGAGCGAGGACGAGAGAGTCGAGCTGGAGAGAAGGGCCAAGGCGCACACCTCGACGGTACGTGAGGCGCGCCGGGCTCGGATCGTGTTGTTGTGCGCCGAAGGCGTGCCGTTGCGACGCATCGGAGAGGTCGTCGGCATGGATGAGCACCAGGTCGGCCAGTGGCGTCGGCGGTTCCTGGCCCAGCGACTCGACGGGCTCCGCGACCAGCAGCGGTCGGGTCGGCCACGGCGCCTCGGCCATGACGAGCGGATGGAGATGGCCGCCGTCGCCACCTCCGAACGGGACCGGGACGACCCGGTGGCGACCTGGTCGTATTTCGAGGTGGCCGAGGAGCTGGTCCGCCGTGGCATCGAGGTGTCGGTGTCGCAGGTGTGGCGGATCCTGCGAGCGATGGACATCGACCTGTCGAAGGTGCGGGGCTGGCTCAACCGCCGCGACGACCCCGACTTCTGGGACCGCGTCCGGGACATCTGCGGCCTCTACCTGAACCCGCCGGAGCGGGCCGTGGTGCTCTCGGTGGATGAGAAGACCTCGATGCAGGCCAAGCAGCGCAAACACCCCGACCGTCCTGCACGAGCGGGCAAGTGGCGGCGCCGGGAGTTCGAGTACATCCGTCACGGCACCGCCTCGCTGTTCGCCGCCCTCGACGTGCACTCCGGCGAAGTGCTCGCCGAGCCGATCCCCGGCAAGAACGACTCGGTCAACTTCTGCGCCTTCCTCGACGACATCGACCGAAGTGTCGATCCCAGCCTCGCCATCCACGTCGTGTTGGACAACGGCTCCAGCCACGTCTCGAAGCACACCAAGGCATGGTTCGCCGCTCATCCCCGGTGGGTGGTGCACTACACGCCCCCGCACGCCAGCTGGGTCAACCAGGTCGAGCTGTTCTTCTCGATCCTGCAACGCAAGGTGCTCACCAACGGCGACTTCAGCTCCCGCGACGACCTCATCGCGAAGCTGCTGCGCTTCATCACCGACTACGACCAGACCGCCAAGCCGTTCAAGTGGACCTACGCCGCTGACCCGCTCAAGGTCGCCTGATGGACACGCGACTCAATTCCGCGCGGCGGCACTAGCCCGGATAGTTCACGTGGCATGAGATGACGTGAGGTAGCCAGGACGCGACAGGGCCCTTCCACCAGGGCATTCTCGTTGTTGCGAAGCTCCGAGACTGCTCACGGGAAGGGCACCTGACAGGTGAACGGTAACAGTACGCGGCGGGTGAGGATCGAGGCGGAGGGCGAGGGGGTGGTGGCCCATGTCGGCCTGCACACGCTGGGCGCGTTCGCCGACCGGCTCGACCCGGCCATCGCCGAGGCCGCGCAGCTCATCCACATCCCCGCCTTCGACGACGACTTCGTGGCCGCGGCCCGGTCGATCGAGT
>DASYOJ010000046.1:0-1758 GCA_036007925.1 Candidatus Nanopelagicales bacterium | reverse complement strand
GTCGTGCCCGCGCCACAACTCGGTGGGGAATTGCCGGTAGCCCTCGAATTGCTCGGTGGGGGTGTGCACGCTGATCAAATCCAGCAGCGCATAACGATCGATCCGGGTGGGCCGGTTGCTCTGAGTAGATCGAGGTTCAGGTCCGCTCGCCTGCTGCGGTTCGTGGTCGGGTGGTTGGGTCATGAGCGCATCACCTTCGATTTGATCATGCGCAAGCCGCTGGAGACTTCCTGAACACGCGCCAGGTAGGCGAACAGTAGGAAGGATCCGGCCCCGAGGGCACCGATGACCACGATGGTGATCGCCGAAGCGAACTGGGCGGACATCTCCGGCAGTGGTCCGCTATTGATCAGATACACCCGAGTGATGGCCATAACCGCCACCGACGCGATACCTGCGAACAACAGCCGGGCAAGCACCCAGATCGTCCGGGGTGTCTGCAATCCCCCGAGTCGTAGCGCAAGCCACAACCACAGCACGGCGAAACCGAACCAGTACGCCAATACGTACCCGAGTGCGAGCGAGGCGACCTGCGGACCGCCGGCACCGGTCACCCCTGCGTTCGTCAGAACGGAGAACAGCCCGAGCACGAGAACCAGCATCACGGCGGAGAACGCCACCGTGACGATGAACGGTGTGCGGGTGTCTTCCAGCGAGTAGAACCCGCGCAGCAACACGTAGAACAGCGTGAACGGAAGAAGGCCGAGCATGAAGATCGACACGATGTCACCCATGACGGCAGCCTGTTCGGTGGTTGCAGCGCCGTAGCCGAACAGCACGACCGAGACATCCGAACCCAGCACTAACAACAGCGCCGAGACCGGAACGATCAACGCTGCCACGATCCGCATGGCACCAGCGACGTCAGCCCCGACTTCCTTGAGCTTGCCTTCGTGCGCGAGCCGACTCAGCGCCGGAAGTAGCGCCGTCACGATCGAAATAGTGATCACGCTGTGCGGAAGCATGAACACCAGGTGGGCCTTTTGGTAGGTGGTGATACCCGCGGCGGTAGCCCCAGTAGCCGCGGCATCGACGTTGGCTTGCGCGGCGAGCCGGGTGATCACTAGATAGGTGAGCTGGTTGACCAAGACCAGCCCGATGGTCCACCCGGCGAGCTTCGCTGCTTTCCCAAGGCCTTGGTCTCGCCAGTCGAAGCGCGGGCGCCAGGTGTAGCCGGCGCGCGAGAGCACCGGAATCAAGATCAGCGCCTGGACCACCACGCCCAGCGTGGTGCCCAGGCCAAGGAGCAGAACCTGCCCGGTGCTGAGCACGCCGTCCGCGGCGGCGGAGGTGCCGGCAATGACGATGAACAGCACGAAGGTGGCGATCGCCACGATGTTGTTCGCAATAGGCGCGAACATCGGTGCGCCGAACTTGCCACGGGAGTTCAGTACTTGCGCGAGCATCGTGTAGACGCCGTAGAAGAAGATTTGCGGTAGGCACAGTCGGGCGAAAGCGACCGCGAGGTCGTACTGTTCCTGGGGGTAGTCGCTGGGTGTGTAAAGGTCAACGATCCACGGTGCAGCAATCACTGCTGCGATGGCCAAGACGATCAGGACACTTCCGGTCAGCGTCAACAGTCGGTCCGCGTAGGCCTTGCCGTCGTCGGTGTCACTTTCCATGCGGCGCACTAACTGCGGGATAAACACCGCGTTCAAAGCTCCACCGACCACCAGGATGTACACGATCGTCGGAAGTGAATTGCCCAATGAATAGGCATCGGAAACCAAGAAGAAGCCAAGCGCCGCAGCCAAGGCA
>DASYOJ010000045.1:0-12313 GCA_036007925.1 Candidatus Nanopelagicales bacterium | reverse complement strand
TCGGTGCAACGTGGTGCCGGCGGTGCGAGCGCAAATCGACGCCGCGGACGCAAGGGGCCGGCGGTCTGCCGAACGTGTGGAAAAGCATTGGTCACACCGGGGGAGCGGACGATCGGTCGGTGTCGGACGTGTCCGTCCACTTTCGATGAATCCCTTTTCGAGGAGTTGAAAGCCTGGCGGCTCGTACAAGCCACAGAGCGCGAGGTGCCGGCCTACGTGGTTTTCACCGATGCCACGCTCATCGCCATCGCCGAGCAATTGCCCGGTGATGACGACGCACTGAGTGCGATTCCTGGGATCGGACCGACCAAACTCCAGACTTACGGTGCAGACCTGTTACGCCTGGTAGCAGCGCGAACGTCTTAGTCGACAGCGTTGATCGGCTCACGAAAATCCGGTACCCAGCGGTCTAATTCCGCACGTACGGGCACCGTGGCTTCGAGTTGGCACATCACTCCGATGCTGCCGAGCCACACGCGGTGGATCAGCGCGTAGGAAGGCGGCAGGTTGATCTTCAGCCCGATGGTGAAATCTGGATTGCGCACGTCGTTGAGTCGGGTGAACTGCCCACGCAACCACTCGCGACTGAAGTGGAAGTACTCGTGCCGGGCCGGTTCCACGAAAGGATCGAGGTAGTCCAGTAGTTGTTCTGGATCGATCTCCACGTGCGGAAGAACGAAACCTTCAGCTCGTAGGCCAGCGACCACGGTGTCGGCATCGCCGCTTTGCGCAATTCGAAGAAGTGAGCCCATAGCCGGTGGCAATCCGTCGGGCAATACGGCGACTGCGCCGAAATCGAACACGCACAAGCGCCCGTCGGGTGTCAGGCGGTAGTTACCAGGGTGTGGATCGGCATGCAAGAGCCCGGCGCGCTCGGGTCCAGACAGCAAAAAGCGCTCGTACAGCAGCCCGACGCGGTCGCGTTCTTCTTGGGTGCCGTTGGCGATGATGTCGGACATCGGGCGTCCATCGACCCACTCACTCACCAGCACGTGTGGGGCGGCGGCGAGCACATGCGGCACGACGAATTCTGGATCTCCTTCGAAGGCCACAGCGAACTGGCGCTGGTACTGGGACTCACCGAGGTAATCGAGCTCTTCGATCACCCGTTCCTTCAGTTCGGCGATCAGGGCTTTGATGTCCAAGCCGGGAATCCACGAGGCAAAGAGCTTGCCCATCCGTGACATTTGATTCAAGTCTGCGATGAGCGCCTTGTCTGCGCCCGGGTACTGCACTTTCACGGCCACGGTGCGCCCGTCATGCCACACGGCCTTGTGCACCTGACCGATGGATGCGGCTCCCGCCGGCTGGTCATCGAATTCGGCGAACTGGTCGCGCCAGTTCGGTCCCAGCGAATCGGCGAGGATCTCGTGCACAGTTGCTGCGGGCATCGCCGGTGCAGCATCTTGCAGTTTGGTCAAGGTCGCCCGGTAGGGACCGGCGACTTCCTCGGGGAGAGCGGCCTCGAAGATGCTCATGGCCTGGCCGAGTTTCATCGCCCCGCCCTTGAGTTCCCCCAGGACCGAGAAAATCTGTTCGGCGGTGCGTTGTTGGATCTGGGCGGTCACTAGCTCGGCGGGTTGTCCGCCCACTCGCTTGCCGAACCCCATGGCCGCTCGCCCCGCATAGGAAGCAGGCAAGGTCGCGATCCGAACACCGCGGGTGAGGGCGTTCTTGGGTATCTCGGGCATATAGGCATTGTCGCCGAGGTGGCCGCAGTTCGCTCATCGCGGTCCTCAGGCGATGAGTTGAGATGCTTGCCACAGGCATCCGCAGGCCTGGTGCGCGATCATCTTCTCCCGGTCTGCCACCAGGCGAGGCAACGCGAGATGGACCCGCTGGGCGGGGAGCTGGCCAGCGGTGTCGATCCACTCGCGCACGACCGTCACGACTTCCACAGCCACGCGTTGCACAAGTAGCGGATCCGCATCCTGCGTTGGTTCCCAGGCCCGCCACTGTGCGGCCATGGCCGGCCAGGCCGCATCACGGTCGCGTGCATGCAGGGCCAAGCACCGGCAACACGGGGTTGTGCCGGGAACCACGAGAGGCCCGATTGCGGCTCGGGTGTGATGGATCTGGACGGGTAGGTGGGCGACGGTGCTGTGCTCGTCGTGGGCCGAGATGGCATCAATGTGGCCTCGCCCGGCCAGGACAACAATGTCCGCGTACGCGGTCTCGGTGGTGCGCAGCCCGCACACCTGCAGTGCATTGTTGAGCGTGGAGCACACGGATGCAGCACCCTCGACTGCTATCGCGTAGGCCGAACGTGCAGCGATGGCCTGCGAAGGGTCCGCGTGCCAGCCGGTCAATGCCAAAAGTTCGGGGCGAGCGGCGTCGCGCGCTGCCGGAGAAAGCCACCAGCATTCACCCGGTTCATCGACGGCGCCGGCGGCGCGAGCGTGGGCGATGATGCGCTCCGCCCGTATCTGACCCCCCGGGCAGGCCTGGGCTGCCTGCTGCCAACTGCGGTAAGTCCCGAGCCCGGTGAGCCACTCGATCTCAGCCGTGGTCACCGTGATCGGCGTCGCATGATCACCAAAATGGACGCGGTCAGTAGCACGCCAGATGAGGGGTATCTCCGGGCGGAGGTGTGGAGCGGGGTGTGCACTCATGCGCCGATGGTGGGCACCAGAGCCTGTGGACGAAAAGGTGCGATCCACAGGCCAGATGCGCTAAGGGATCCGGCCCATCGGTGCTTAGCGGCAGAACTCCACGATTGTGTCGGCGAGTACCGCAGCGCAGGTCACGGCGTCGTCGATCGGTACGTGCTCATCGGGTGCATGGGCAAAGGCGGTGTCACCTGGTCCGTATTGGACCGTGGGTATTCCGGCTAGGCCGGTTAGCAAGCGAAGGTCCGAACCGTAAGGCGCGCCGTATTGCTTCGGTGTTCGACCGGTGTGGTGGGTGCTCGCAGCGGACACGATGCGCACGATCTCGGCGTTGGGATCGGTGCGAGCCGATGCGAACTGGCCACCCCACCACTCAACCCGCGCCGGGTGATCGCGCAGCCAGGGGTCATCGGCGCAGGCGCGGGCGATGGCTTTCTCGAAGTCGTGACGGGCGCTGCTGGTTTCTTCGTCCAGGGCCACCCCGTAGCGACCGTGCGCGATGAGGATGTCGGGCACGGTGGAGGCCCAATCACCGGAAGTGATGGTGCCGACGGAGATCGGGTAGGCAATGGGCCAGTGGGTCATGAGTGGGTCCACATCGGTATTGCGTTCGCGTTCGAGTTGTTCGAGTGCATGCAAGAGCGGGACGAACTTCTCTATCGCGCTTACTCCTTCGGTGCGCCGTGAGGCGTGCACCGCTGCGCCGGGAACGACAAGCCGGAAGGTCAGTGCTCCGCCGTTTGCCGGGATGAGATCGAGGTTCGTTGGTTCGGGGATGATGCAGGCGTCGGGTTGGATGCCGCGTCGGGTCAGTTCGGAGATCAACGCGTACGTGCCCAAGCCTCCGTCTTCTTCACCGCTGACGGGTGCGAGCACGATGTCTCCGCGAAGATCGACGCCGGCATCGATGACCATGCGCACTGCTTCCCATGCAGCGGCAAGTCCGGCTTTCATGTCGCAGGTACCGCGGCCCACGATGCTCGCCTGACCATCGACATCGGTGAGCACGGGTGTGAAGGGGTCGTGGGTCCACGCTTGCCTGTCACCCGGCGGCACAACATCGGTATGCCCGTTCAGCAACAAGGTGCGGCCCCCACCACTTCCCGGGATACGGGCGATGACCCCGGTGGCATTGGTGCGCGGGACCTCCATGCCCGGAAAATCCACGCGGGCTCGCGCATCGGCGACATCGATGGACCAGGTGTGTACCTGCCAGCCTTCGGCCGCAGCTTCGTGGGCGAGGTGCTGTTGGATGCTGCTCTCACCGGGGGTCCCGCCCACGGAATCGAGGGCGACCCAGGTGCAGATTCGATCAACCAGGCCGGAGCGATCGGGAACCACGGGGCGATTGTGCTGCATGGCCCGCTGGGGCGGCTGCGGGGTCGTGAGTAGGTGTGCGGTGAGCTATTTGCCCTATTTGTCGCTTTATTCCTGCGAACCTGTCCGGTGTACCCCGTGCGTCGTGCGTTCGCGGCGCGCTGCTGCCCTAGGGTGAAGCGGTCCCCACGGGGCATCAGGTGGCACCGGCCACCGACCGCTGCGGCGGAAGAACGGCAAGAGGAGGGCCCCATGGCCGAGGAATACACCGGTGAGGCGTACTGCGTGAAGTGCAAGGAAAAGCGCGAGTTCACTGGACACGTCGAGGAGACGAATGGTCGCCGGTTCGCCAAGGGCATCTGCCCCGTGTGCGGCACCAAAGTCACCCGGATTCTAGGTAAGGCATAAGCACGAGCATCCGCTCGAGCACGAGCCGTAGGGCCCGGTAAGCCAGGTCGAGACCATCGACCGGTTTCCGGGCCCTTGGCATGCGGTTACCGTGGGGGTATGTCCATTCCCTTCGGTTTCGGCGCACAAGGTCCCCAGGACGGCCCCTTCGATATGAACGCCCTCGGCCAGGCGTTGCAACAACTTGGCCAGATGATGCAGTCCTCGCAAGGTGGCGACGGTCCGGTGAGTTGGGCGATCGTCGAGGACATCGCCCGCAAGGCGGTCGTGTCTGCGGGCGATCCGAGCATCACCGATGGTCAGCGCGAGGCTGCATCCTCCGCTGTCGCACTTGCGGACCTGTGGCTCGACCAAGCTACGTCGTTCCCTGCAGCGGGGGGGACGTGCGAGGTGTGGTCACGCTCGGAGTGGTTGGTCGCAACCGGCCCCGCGTGGCAGCGCATCGTGACGCCGATCGCTGAGCACGTGACGGGTGCGGTTGCCGGCTTGACTGCACCGGGCCAAGACATCACGCAGATGTCCTCCGAAGACCTCACCGCTGCTCTTCCTGAGCAATTCCGGCAGATGCTTCCCGAAGGTATGCCGCCAGAGTTCATGCAAATGCTGCAACCGATGATGGGAATGGTCCAACAGTTGGGCGCCGCGGCCTTTTCGATGCAGGTTGGTCAAGCGCTATCTGCGTTAGCTGGTCAAGTCCTGTGCGCATCGGATATCGGTATTCCCTTGACCGATCCACCGCGCGTTGCCTTGTTGCCGACAAACATCGCGGAGTTTTCCGAAGGTCTGGAGATCTCCGTCTCCGACGCCATGATGTACGTGGCCTTGCGTGAGGCCGCGCACCAGCGCTTGTTCGTGCATGTTCCGTGGCTGGCTGCTCGCGTGCTTGGGGCGGTCGAGCAGTACGCGCAATACATGCGGGTGGATTCCGATCGTCTCGGTGATGTCATGGGGGATCTGGACATGACCGATCCCAGCGCATTGCAACAGGCCCTTTCGCAGGGTTTGCTGCAGCCGGAGGACACCCCTGAGCAAGAAGCTGCGGTCGCTCGACTCGAAGCGCTGCTGGCATGCATAGAAGGTTGGGTCGACGATGTCGTTCAGCAGGCCAGCGGCGATCGCTTGCCAGCCTCCGGGGCATTGATCGAAGCGATGCGTCGTCGTCGTGCAGCTGGTGGTCCGGCTGAGCGCACGTTTTCCACCCTCGTGGGTATGGAACTACGGCCGCGCATGTTGCGTGAAGCGCACACCGTTTTCGCGGCGGTGCGTTCTGCACGGGGTGCAGATGCTCGCGATGGCTTGTGGTCGCACCCGGATCTGTTGCCAGGGCCCGAGGACCTCACCGATCCCTTGGGCTTCGCGCAAGACAGCGGTCAGGTTCCGGACACACTCGAGGGGCTTGACGATCCAGGGAGTGAAGATTCCCCGGGCGAATCACGGTGAATGTGCACGCGGATGCGTGCGCCGCCCTCGAAAACTTCACGCATCCTGATCCGTGCCAACAGCAATTGGCCCGGGAGTATCGGGACTTCCTTGATTCCCACGCCGATGGCTTGTGGCGGGAATGTCGGCCAGGGCACATCACCGCGAGTGCCTTGGTGATCGATCAATCAGCACAGCACGTGTTGTTGACACTCCACCCGAAAGTAGGGCGGTGGTTGCAACTTGGTGGACACCTCGAACCGGGGGATTCCTCGCTGCGCGCTGGTGCCACGCGCGAGGTGATCGAAGAATGCGGCCTGTCGGCCGGATTCATCAGTCAAGGGCCGCTGAGGCTGGATCGTCACCCGGTGCCGTGCGGCCGCGGGCCAGAGGGCGAGCCACTGCGCAGCGAGCATCTGGACGTGCAGTACCTAGTGGTCGTCCCCGAGCCCGCTCGGCCGACGATCAGTGCTGAAAGCGATGACCTTCGGTGGTTCACTCCTGCAGCCTTGCCCGAGGTTGATGATTCGGTCTCGGCGCTGATCGCCGATGCCCATCGGGCCCTGGCGGCGCACGACGACGGCGATGGTTTCTGGCCACCAGCTGGCTGGGTGTCTTTCGGGTAAACGATCGGTCCCTTGCTGTTCACCATTTTTTGTCCACAGTCCTGGGGCGAGGAATCCCTCAGGGGAAGGCGGAAATCGGCGGGGAATCCTCAAGTAGTCCACAGCCGTATGCACGTCATGTCCCCAGGCCATCCCCGAGATTCCCCCAACTTCTCCCCAGCTTCATCCACAGTGTTGTCGCTTTATGCGCTGCAAATGTTTGACTCCGCGTGGCTGCGATCCCTAGCGTCTGACCGTCGAAGCCCTCGAGATAACGGTCGGACGTACGCAAGGGGAAGGCGAACGTCCGGTACGCGACTCGAGGGCTTCACTCGTTTCCAGCGCGGGGCTTTGTTACCGCGAGAGCGGTGATGACGGTGCTGTCGTAGAGTCAGTCCGTTCATGCACTCCCGGCGCTGCTCCGGTGGTGCCGAGGGAAGGGATGGCCGGCGTGTCCGCGCTCGTTTGGTGGCTGATTCCGATTGCCGTGACCGCGCTCGTTGTTGTGGTCGTCGCGCTTCGGGGCAAGGTCGCCGATCCGCGGGTCGATCCCATGGCTGATCGAGTCCGGATGCGCGAGGCGATGGAGCGGCCCTTTCCGCGGCAACCCCGGGACAGCACTCCTCGGTGAGCAAGCTGCGCGCCGCGGTCGGTGGATGGCTGGCCACGGTCCGTGGTCTCAGCGGTCGAGCTCGCACTCTGATCGTGAGCGCTGTCGCGCTCGGTGTGCTGATAACTGTCGCCTTGGTACTCCCGGTTCCCTACGTGAAATTGGCCCCGGGGCCCACTTTCAACGTCATCGGCGAAAGCGACGGCTCGCCGTTCATCGTCATTGATGGAACGACCACCTATCCGGTCACGGGCGAATTGGACATGACCACGGTGCGTGAGTCCGGCGGCCCGCGTGGCGGTCTGACATTCGTGGAAGCAATCGGTGCATGGTTCAGTACCGCCGATGCGGTGGTTCCGCGCGAACTGATCTATCCCGATGACATCACCGGTGACGAAGTTCGGCAGCGACAGGCAGCCCTGTTCAGCACCTCGGAATCCGACGCGATAGCTGCCGCCTTGACGTACCTGGGGCTGCCGCTGGAAACCGAAGTGGTGGCGACCGCCGTACTGCAGGATGCACCCGCCGCGGAATTCTTCGAACCCCGGGATTCCATCGTTTCCATCGACGGAACATTGATTACTGAACCCGGGCAGGTGGTCGATGCGGTGCAATCTGAGCCGATCGGCACGAGTTTCACATTCGAGATCGAGCGGGCAACTGAGGCACAGACCTTCACGATCGAATCGGCGGCTAATCCGAATGATTCGCAGACTCCGTACCTCGGAGTCACGGTCGGGCGCTACTTCACCCCAGAGTTCGACATTGATTTCACGCTCCAAGATGTGGGTGGTCCCAGCGCGGGGCTGATCTTCGCGATCGGCATCATCGACAAACTCACGCCCGAGGACCTCACGGGTGGTGGTCACGTAGCGGGAACAGGCACGATCGACCCAGAAGGCAACGTCGGACCGATCGGTGGGATCCGTCAAAAGTTGGCGGGCGCGCGCGATTCGGGGGCTGAACTGTTCGTGATGCCCGAGCGTCATTGCGTCGAAGCGGAGGGACATGTGCCCGAGGGCCTCACGGTGGTTCCGGTAACGACACTCGCTGAATCCATCGATGCCATCGGGGCGTGGACGGCGGGGGAAGAACTGACCACCTGCCCGCTGTCGAGCGAGAACTGACAGGTGTCGTAGGTTCGTAGGGTGACGTTCAACTTTCCCTCAGGGGGCCTAGGAAACGACGGCGGTGCGGGTGGCACCGGCACCGCGACGGCTCGACGGCGCGGTGGCGTGTTGCTGCCCACGATCGGAGTACTCGCGGCCATCGTGGTCTCCTTCGTGCTGTTCACCGGCTTCTACACCGACTGGTTGTGGTTCACCTCGGTGGATAAGCCCCAGGTGTACACGATCTCGATCATCACCCGCGGCCTGCTGTTCCTGGCTTTCGGGATCACCTTGGCACTGGCGGTACTAGCTGCCTCGTGGTTGGCGTACCGAACTCGACCGGCCTTCGTCGGCACCACCCCCGAGCAGGCCAGCTTGGAGCGCTACCGGGAAGCGGTGGAACCGTTCAAGGGGCGTATCGCGCTCGCCATCACCGTCATCTTCGGTCTGTTCGGTGGACTCGCCGCTTCCAGCGAGTGGGGCCGGTTCCTGCAGTGGCAAAACTCCACGCCCTTCGGTCAGCAGGACCCGCAGTTCGGCCTGGATATCTCGTTCTACACATTCGAACTGCCGTTCATTCGATTCGTCCTCGGGTATGCGTTCGCCGCGGTGATCATTTCGCTGCTCTTGGTCGTGGTCATCCACTACCTCTACGGAGGTCTGCGGTTGCAGCCCAAGGGGGATCGCGCCACCCGGGCAGCCCAGGTGCAGATTTCAACACTGTTGGCGATCTTCCTGGTGCTCAAAGCCATTGCGTACTGGCTGGATCGCTACGAGCTCGTCCTGCGCAGCAGCGATCTTGCCGGCGGCTTCACCGGCCTGCAATACGCCGATGCCAACGCCTTGTTGCCGGCGCTCAACATCTTGACGTTCGTGGCCTTGTTCGTGGCTGCCTTGTTCGTGATCAACATTTTCTTGCGGCAGTGGATCATCCCGCTGATCGGCCTGGGTTTGATGATCTTGACCTCGGTGATCGTTGGCGGGGTTTATCCACTGATCGTGCAGCAGTTCCAGGTTCGGCCCACCGAGCAGCAGCGTGAGGAACCTTTCATCCAGCGCAATATCGAAGCCACCCGTGAGGCTTACAACATCGCCGATGCCGCGGTCGAGGAATTCGAGGGCTCGGTGGCGCCTCCCACCCCCGAAGTTCTGGAGGCTAACGCCGGAACTTTGGACAACATCCGGCTATTGGATCCGGCGGTCGTGTCCCCGACCTACAACCAGTTGCAACAGATCCGCGGGTATTACTCGTTCAACTCGCGATTGGATGTCGATCGTTACACGCTCGATGAAGGTCTACGCGGTGCGATTGTGGCCGCACGCGAGATCAACTTGGCCGGTATTCCCGATGGTCAGCGGAACTGGACGAACGAGGTGGCCGTGTTCACCCACGGCTACGGGGTTGTTGCGGCGTATGACAACACCGCTCTGAGCAACGGCACACCCGACTTCTTCGCCAGCGACATCCCTCCGGTGGGTGAACTCGATCTCGAGCAGCCGCGCATTTACTTCGGTGAATTCTCGCCGCCCTATTCGATCGTGGGTGCTCCGGAGGGAACATCGCCCGTCGAGTTGGATTTCCCCGACGACGAAAGCCCATCAGGGCAGCGCAACAACACCTACGACGGTGATGGCGGCGTTCCTATGGGTTCACTCTTCGGCCGGTTGCTCTTCGCCACGAAGTTCCAAGACACCAACATCTTGCTTTCGGACCTGGTCAACCAGGAGTCCCAGATCATGTGGGACCGCGATCCGCTGACGCGCGTGGGCAAGGTGGCACCCTGGCTGACGCTCGACCAAGATCCGTACCCGGCTGTGATCGACGGGCGGATCAAGTGGATCGTCGATGGGTACACGCTGTCGAATGATTTCCCGTATTCCAGTCGAGTCTCTCTCGGTGAAGCCACCGCCGATTCCATCAGCAGCGCGAACTTCGCATCTGGGCTCATTGCCCGCGATCAAGTGAACTACATGCGTAACTCGGTCAAGGCGGTCGTGGATGCCTACGAAGGCTCGGTGACGCTGTATGCATGGGACGAATCCGACCCGGTGCTGCAAACCTGGCAGAAGGCCTTCCCTGATGTGGTGGAACCACTTTCGGAGATGCCCGACGCGGTAGAGCAGCACGTGCGCTATCCGCAAGACCTGTTCAAGGTGCAGCGCACCATCATGGCGCGCTACCACGTGACCGATCCGAACACCTTCTACAACGGCACCGCGGTGTGGATCGTTCCGTTTGATCCGACGGTCAGTCCGGCGCAGGTATTCCAGCCGCCGTACTACTTGACCTTGCAGATGCCCGACGAAAGAGACGCGGCCTTCTCTTTGACAACCACCTTCGCCCCGCAGCGACGACAAACGCTTGCTGCGTTCATGCAGGTGAACTCTGTGCCGGGCCCGGATTACGGGCAGATCCGGGTACTGCAGTTGCCGTCGAACACCACCACGCCCGGACCACAACAGGTACAAAACAACTTCGAGTCCGATCCGGTTGTGTCCTCGCAGCTTTCTTTGCTCCGGCGCGGCGGTTCGGAAATCGAGTTCGGCAACTTGCTGTCGTTGCCGTTCAATGACGGCCTGCTGTACGTAGAACCGGTCTATCTGCGTGCGGCTTCGGAGGGCTATCCGCTGCTGCGCAAGGTCCTCGTCGGGTTCGGAGCCAATGTCGCCTTGGATGACACCCTCGCTGGTGCTCTCGAGCAGGTGTTCGATAGTTCGCCCACTGCCACGGTGGACCCCGAACCGGTGCCCGAAGACGGTAGCGAACCTGCACCACCCACGGAGCCCACCGAGCCCACCGAGCCGCCGGCGCCATCGGTGCCCTCGACGGGCGACCCGGTCCAAGACCTAGCGATCGCGATCGAGGACGCCCAGCGCGCCTACCAGGAGGGCCAAGATGCGCTGGCCGATGGAGATTTCGGCGCGTACGGCCAGGCGCAAGATCGGCTCGCCGAAGCGCTCGAGCGAGCGGCGGTGGCAGAAGCCCAGATAACTGGGCAGGTGCCCCCACCGCCGCTAGAGGAAGGCGTGGAAGAGGCGATCCCTGAGGAACAGGCGACTTAACCCCGGCACCAAAGCCGGGCGAGGGGTCGCGTAGTCTTAGGTGACGCGAATAGCGCAGCGCGGGGTGGAGCAGCTCGGTAGCTCGCTGGGCTCATAACCCAGAGGTCGCAGGTTCAAATCCTGCCCCCGCTACCAAAGGAAAGAACCCAGGGTTGATCCCCTGGGCTCTTTCCTTTAGTAGCTAGTCGTGGGCCTGCTGCATCATTTAGCGAGCATTTGCTCAGCGTCCTTGCGCACTTCAGCGGGGCTGGTCTTGGGTGCGTAGCGCTTGACCTCGCTGCCGTCGGGTGAAACGAGGAACTTGGTGAAGTTCCACTTGATCGACGAACCGAGCAAGCCGCTGCTGTGATCCTTCAGGTACGCGAAGATCGGATGAGTGTTCGATCCGTTGACATCGATTTTCGTCGATAGCGGGAAGGAGACTCCGTAGTTCATCTCGCAAAACTCTTTGATCTGGTCGTCGTCCCCAGGTTCTTGATGAGCGAACTGATCGCACGGGAAGCCCAGCACCACCAGATCGGGTCCTAGCTCCTCGTGCAGTTCCTGCAGTCCCTTGTACTGAGGGGTGAAGCCGCACTTGCTGGCCGTGTTGACGATGAGCAAGGGCTTACCTTCGTAATCCTTCAAGGAGACTTCCTTGCCCGAGTTGTCAGTGAACGTGAGGTCATAAATCGAGTCCGTCATGGTCCCATTGTGCGCGAGTGCAGTGTTCTACGCTCACCCACATGGCGAACCCCGCTGCGGTTGTGCTGGATGTGAACGAGACCCTGTTCGCCTTGGACTGCCTCGATCCACTCTTTGAGCGGTGGGGTGTGGGGGGTGAACGCGACTTATGGTTCGCGCGCACGCTTCGCACCGGGTTCGCCCTCACCGCGGCTGGGCAGTATCGAAGTTTTCCTGAGGTGGCCCGGCAGGCCCTTGTCTCACTGGCACCCGAACTGCTCGCCGAAGCCGAAGCAGACGAACTTCTCGGTGCGTTCGCTTCGCTGGAACCTCACCCGGAGGTGCAACAGGCCCTTGCGCTGTTGCGCAATGCACATATTCCGGTCGTGACACTTAGTGTCGGCAACGCGGCGAATGTCGAACGGCTTTTCGTGCGCGCGGGACTCGATGCTCTGGTGAGTACACACCTGTCCTGCGAGGAGGTTCGTCGTTGGAAGCCGGCTCCTGAGC
>DASYOJ010000044.1:0-5589 GCA_036007925.1 Candidatus Nanopelagicales bacterium | reverse complement strand
CGAATTCGACTGGATCGGTATCGAGTTCCAGGTCACCACCACGTAAAGTCCGCGACCATGGGTCGAACACCGGGATTGCGCGTCGTTACTGCCAATGTCAACGGAATCCGCGCGGCGCATCGTCGTGGTGGGTTGACGTGGCTGGCTGATTCCGGAGCCGACGCGATCTGCCTGCAGGAGGTACGGGCCACGCGGGCGCAGGTCGATGAGGTCCTGGCTGACTCGCCCCTGGCTTCCTGGCATGTGGCCCACGCTGAGGCACCGGACAAGGGGCGAGCGGGGGTTGCGGTACTCACGCGGCAGGTTCCACATGCCGTGCGTCACACGTTTCGACAACAGGCGATCAATGCTCAGGGTCGTTGGGTGGAGGTCGACCTGGACTCCACGATCGGACCGGTGACCCTCGCTAGCGTCTACGTGCATTCCGGGGAGGCGGGTACAGCCAAGCAGGAAGCCAAGTACGCCTTCTTGGAAGGAATGGACGCCCGGATGCGCGCGTTGGCGCGACGCGCGAAAGCCGATGGCATGCCGGCTCTGGTCTGCGGTGACTTCAACATCGCCCACCACGAGGCGGATATCAAAAACTGGAAGGGGAACCTCAAGAGTGCAGGTTTCTTGCCTGAAGAGCGCGCCTACCTCGATCGCTGGTTTGCTCGATCCTGGCGGGATCTGGGACGCGACTTCGGGGGAGAAGGTCCTGGCCCCTACACCTGGTGGTCCTGGCGCGGGCAAGCTTTCGATAACGATGCCGGGTGGCGGATCGACTACCACGCGGCGACACCGGACCTAGCCGATCGTGCTCAGGGGGTCGTTGTCGGACGGGCGCCTAGCTATGACCAGCGCTGGAGCGACCACGCCCCGGTGATGGCCGATTTCGCCTAGCCCCTCTTTCCCCGTTGCAGCGTCGGAGGTCGGGCCTGCAGGGCATCGGCGAGGCCCGAGGAGTGACGCCGCAACGGGGAGCGGGAGGGGTTCTAGAGGGCGCGGGAGAAGATCGCGTCGATCTCGGCGAGGTCGGAGGGGCTGACGGCCCGGCGACGCTCGCGGTCCCATTCGCGGTAGATCTCCTTGCGGGCAGCCAGCTCGGGGTCGATGTTCCGGCTCGGCAGCAAGGTGTGGACGAAGGTGCTGAACTTCTTCATGGAGGATCGCTCCTTTAGCGCTCGTTGTGCTCGGGGTCTCCGTGACACGTTGTAAGTATGTCGCACATTTGTTGTTTTGCCAAACAAAAAGGGCACTTTGTGCGCGATTTCACATGACGATGGACGCGTCAAACCTGTCCGGACATTTGCTGGACAAGATACCCCGGGGGGTATTAGTATGGCGGCGTACCGAAGGTGCAGCACCGATCCCCGGCAAGCAGAAGGGCAGTGAGTTCAGTGAGCACAATCAAGACGGTCACAGTCGAAGACCTGGCCGCCGCACAACAGCGCGGTGAGCGCATCGTGGATGTCCGCGAGCGGTTCGAGTTCGATAGTGGCCATATCCCCGGAGTGGAGCATGTGGCGATGGCGTTGGTGCCACTGCGCATCGACGAGTTTCGTGGGAAGCGCCCTGTATGGGTGGTGTGTGAATCGGGCAACCGCAGCTGGCAGGTTGCCGACTATCTGTCCCGCCACGGGGTCGAGGCATATAACGTCAATGGAGGAATGTCGGCCTGGCGAGCAGCAGGCTTTCGGCAAGAATCAGGAGTAGGAGTAGCGTCATGACCGCAACGAGTGCACCGCACGTCATCGTCATCGACACCCCTGGGTTGGGTGATCGCGGCTACATCGTCCACGATGGGGTGAAAGCCTTCGTCATCGATCCGCAACGCGATACCGATCGAGTCGAAAAGCTCATCGCCGAGCACGGGTTAGTCGTCACGCACGTGGGGGAAACCCATATCCACAACGACTACGTCAACGGTGGATACCAGTTTGCCAAGAAGCACAACGCGCAATACATGGTGCCGGCTGATGTGGAATTGGCATACCTCGGTGAGTCGAATGTCGAAGCTGTGGGAGAAGGTGCACAGTTTCGGGTAGGAGACCTTGACGTGCGCGTTGTCCACACACCCGGACATACCCCGCACCACATCTCTTTTGCGGTGAGCCGAGATGAGCATCCGGGCGCAGTTTTCACCGGCGGTTCCTTGCTCTACGGCACGGTTGGGCGACCGGATCTGGTTTCTCCGGATCTCACCGTCAAGCAGGCGCACGATCAGTGGCATTCTGCCCACCGGCTCGTTGATGCACTGCCCGAGGACACGCAGATCTATCCGACTCACGGTTTCGGTTCGTTCTGCTCCTCTATCCAGACCGAAGGTGTACAGACGTCCCTTGGCCAAGAAAAGGGCATCAACCCGGCGTTGACCCAGGCCGAAGAGGACTTCGTGGAGATGCTCGTGGCTGGATTGGATGTCTTCCCGGCTTACTACGCCCACATGGGGCCGGCGAACGCTGCGGGTCCGGCGGAGATCGATTTGTCGATGCCCGAGCCGGCCGACCCATCCGAACTGCGCCGCCGGGTGCAAGCTGGTGAGTGGCTCGTGGATCTGCGTTCTCGCGAGGTGTTCGCCGCCGGTCACGTTCCCGGTGCGGTGAATTTCGATCTCGACGGTGCCTTCATCAATTACCTCGGTTGGATGATTCCGTGGGGTACGCCGGTCACTCTCCTTGGTGCCACGAGCGAGCAGGTGGCAGCAGCCCAGCGGGAATTGGTGCGCATCGGGATCGATCGGCCGGTAGCCCAAGCAGTCGGTGGGCCCGACTTCTGGATGAGCGATGGACAGGCGCCTGCCTGCGTGCGCCGTGTCGATTTCGAGGAAATGGCCAAGGAGTGGCAGGCCAATCCCGATGCAGTGGTCGTAGATACCCGGCAGATCCTCGAGTGGGAGGCCGGCCATGTTGACGGGGCCGTCTTCATTCCGTTCTACGAGGTCCTCGATCGCTTCGGGGATATTCCCCGCGATGTAGATGTCTATGTCTACTGCGGATCGGGATACCGTGCGGCGGCGGTTGCCTCCGTGTTGCAGCGCGCTGGCTTCGACAACATCGTCCACGTGGACGATGACTTCGGCAACGCCGCTGTGGCGGGTTTAACGATCGTCGACGAGGAATCACCCGCGCGCGAACCCGGGTGGACCTGGATCGCTTCCCGCGCCACGGTTCGTGAGTTCTCCGCAGATATGGCAACTGTCGACAAGTAGGGACCCGCTTTAGTTGCGTTCAACACACAACAACGCAACCAACCTTCGCAGGCGACAACCCCCGGCCCTTCGTGTGTGACACGATACGGGCTCGGGGGTTGTCGCTGTTTGCCGAGCGGAGGAGCTGCACACATGGGTGTCGTTCGAAACGGGGCCCGGATCACCTACTCACCCAAAGTCTTTATCCCGCTAACAAAGCTCTGCCGCGATCGATGCGGCTACTGCACGTTCGCTCAAGCGCCGAGTCATCTGCCATCGGCCTATCTGTCGCTTGATGAAGTAGAAGAGATCGCAACACAGGGTGCGCGCGCTGGCTGTCACGAGGCGTTGTTCACCCTCGGGGAGTATCCCGAAGAGCGGTATCCGCAGGCGCGCGAGTGGTTGGACGAAAACGGATTCGCCAGCACGGTCGACTATCTGGTAGCCGCATGCCATCGGGTGTTGGACAGCACCGGATTGTTGCCCCATGCGAATGCCGGTGCGCTCGATTCTGTGGACCTTGCGAAGCTGCGCTCGGTTTCACCCAGCCAGGGAATGATGATCGAATCGTTGAACCCAAACCTGGCAGCGCATCGCGGCGCGCCCGATAAGGATCCGCAGCGACGCCTGGCCACTTTGGAATATGCCGGCGAACTGCGCATCCCGTTCACCACCGGGATCCTGGTCGGTTTCGGTGAGACGCGAACCGATCGCATCGAAGCACTGGAGGCGATCGCGAGCAGTCACGGTCGATACGGGCACATTCAGGAAGTGATCGTGCAGAACTTCGTTCCCAAGCCAGGAACCGTCATGCGCGATTCACCGGCTTGCTCCACGGAAGACCTTGTCGATGCGATAGCGCTCGCCCGAGAGATATTGCCAGCTGAGGTCCATGTCCAAGCACCGCCCAATCTGGTCGATGACATCGGCATGCTGGTGGATGCAGGTATCGATGATTTCGGTGGCGTCTCTCCCGTAACGGTTGACCACGTGAATCCCGAACGCCCGTGGCCGTCGTTGGACGCACTGCGCGAGGCAACCCAGCAACGCGGCAGGGAGCTGGCACCGCGCTTGACGGTGTACCCGGAGTTCGTCCTGGCGGCCGAAACCTGGATAGACGAAGGTCTGCGTTTTGCTGTTATGGATCGCAGCGATGCCGAAGGTCTGGGGCGCGATGATCCCGGAGCAGTGTTCCCCGAACGCTACGAACAAGCGGCAAATGTGGGTACGGGGGCGGAGGTTGTGCAGATCGGACGACGATCCACTGCCTGGTACTCCGGAGCCGATCGGACCCCGGTCACGTTGGTTCCACAGCCGGCTACGGCGTCAGGTGCTCTTCGGGAAGTCCTCGACGGGGTCCTCGCTGGTCAGCGAGTGGAAGCAGCGGAAATGTCAGTCCTGTTCGCAGCCCGCGGACGGCAGGTGGCAGCAATCGCCGAAGTGGCCGATGAATTGCGCGAGCAGGCCAACGGCTCGACCGTCACCTTCGTTCGGAACAGAAACATCAACTACACCAATGTGTGCACGTACAAATGCACGTTCTGTGGTTTCTCCAAAGGCCCGGCATCGCTGAACCTGCGCGGGCGTCCTTACCTGTTGGACGACGAGGAAATCGTTGCTCGAGTGGAAGAAGCCGCCTCACTGGGGGCCAGCGAGGTGTGCCTGCAAGGAGGAATACACCCGGATTTCGATGGGGATTACTACGTTCGCGTCACGCAATTGGTGAAGGCGGCCGTTCCGTCGATGCACGTCCACGGCTTTACGGCGTTGGAGGTGCTCGAAGGATCGCGGCGTCTAGGTGAGCCGTTGGAGTCCTACCTGACGCGCATGAAAGAGGCCGGTCTTGCCTCCTTACCGGGAACAGCTGCGGAAATTTTGCACGATGACATCCGCGCAGTGCTGTGCCCGGACAAGGTGAACACCGAAGAGTGGTTGATGGTGCACGAGACAGCGCACAATCTGGGCCTGCGCTCGAACGTGACGATCATGTTCGGCAGTGTCGAACATCCCGAGCACTGGATCGCACACATTCTTGCTACCCGAGCGCTGCAAGAGCGCACGGGTGGATTCACCGAGTTCATTCCGCTGCCGTTCGTGCACATGGCCTCACCTATCTACCTCAAGCGCAAGGCCCGTCGTGGTCCAACGTGGCGGGAGGTGGTCCTAATGCACTCGATTGGCCGCATCGCCTATCGCGGGCTCATCGATAACGTACAGGCATCGTGGGTCAAACTGGGGCTTGATGGTGCCGTCCAGTTGATCCAAGCCGGCGTCAATGATGTCGGAGGGACTTTGATGGACGAGAACATCTCACGCGCTGCCGGAGCCGCCCACGGCCAAGGAATGGATCCAGCAGAGCTTGCTCAGCGGTTGCAGGTGGTGAACCGCACCCTGGTGGAACGCAGCACTTTCTACACACC
>DASYOJ010000043.1:0-2794 GCA_036007925.1 Candidatus Nanopelagicales bacterium | reverse complement strand
CTTCATGTTGATGCTGGCCATGAAATCGGCCGGCCCGAAGATGATGGTTTCCACCCGCGGGCTCGCCGCGGCAATCTCATCGACCTTGATGAGCCCCATCGCGTTCTCGATCTGCGCTTCAATGCCGATGCGGCCCACTTCTAACCCCTCGGACTTCTCGATCTGCGTTAGCAGCATGTCCAACGCCTGTATCTGTTCCGGGCCTTGAACCTTGGGCAACATGATGCAATCCAGGTTTGCGCCCGCGCCAGATACCACCTCGATGACATCCGCGTAGGTCCATTCAGTGGTCCAGTCATTGACCCGGACCGAGCGCACCTTGCCGTCGTAGCCGCCCTCGTTCAACGCCGCCACGATGTTCTTGCGGGCATCGGGCTTAGCCAACGGCGCGACGGCGTCTTCGATGTCCATAAAGACCTGATCCGCAGGCAGGCCCTTAGCCTTCTCGAGCATCTTGGTGCTCGAGCCTGGCACCGCCAGGTTGGAACGGCGGCTACGTACCTCGCGAGTGTTGGTGTTCATGGACGCCCCTTTCCTCACCTCGAGCCTAGCCTCGATGGCCTAGATTCGATCAGTGGATTCCTCAGCTCGAGAACTGCAGCGCGCGCGCATTGCGGTCTCGGTGCTCTTCTTCGTCAATGCCCTCACGTTAAGTGCCTGGCTGCCCCGGCTAGCGGAGTTGCAACGTGAGTTGTCCTTGACCGATTTCGATGTCGGTTTGGCGCTGGCGGCCGGAGCAATCGGAGGGGTCGCCGCTGGGATACTCGCCGGCCCATTGATCGGTCGTTTCGGTAGCAATACCGTGGCGGTCCTAGCACTGGTGCTGATCTTGCCGGTGTTGCCAGCCATTGGACTGTCCAGCGGATTGTGGATGCTCGCAGTGGCTCTGCTGATCATCGGTGGTCTCGATGCCGTGATGGACGCTGCGATGAATGCGCACGCAATGCGAGTTCAGCACGGCATCAAAAGTTCAATCCTGAACACTTTCCACGGCTATTGGTCGTTGGGGACCGTGGCAGGAGGATTGATCGGCGTCAGCACCGCGGCGATCGGCCTGCCTTTGGCTTGGAGCCTGTTGTCGGTTTCCGTCCTATGCGCTGGTCTCGTGCTTACCACCCGCCGTTGGTTGCTGCCCGGCGCCGACCCCGATTCCTTCCTCGACTCGCCCGTCGATCTCGACCACGTCAACCCCGATCCAGGATCCTTCGCAACTGCTGCTCCGCGGGCCGCCGTGACCAAACGGGTGATCGCCCGTCCGATCATCTGGGCGTTGGGTCTCTTCATCATCTTGGCCGTGATGATCGAGGACATTCCTGGTCGCTGGAGTTCGATCTACCTTGCGGATATCGGCACCCCCGAGCGCTTCGTCGGATGGGGCTACGTGGCCTTCACCGCAGCCATGACGGCCGGCCGATTTCTGGGCGACCGGATCGTGGATTCCCTCGGCGAACGACTGTGGACGCGCATCGCAATGTCGGCCACTGCCTTGGTTCTCGGAGGCTCCTTGTTCGTCGGGGCCGCGTGGGCGTTCATCATCGGGTGTGCGGTCACCGGATTCGGGGTCGCCACCCTCTTCCCGGCCGCGATGCGTGCTGTTGCCCACCTTCCTGGCATCAAACCAGCCACCGGGGTGGCCACTTTGAGTTGGCTATCGCGTGCGGGTTTCGTGGCAGCTCCCCTGGCCGTCGGCGCGATCGCCGACGGCATCGGCATCGCCTGGGGAGTGGGGATCGCGGTGGTGGCCGCAGTCGCGCTACTTCCCCTGAGCGCAATTCTCAAATCGGAGAAGTCTCGCTGATCGTTGCCGGTCCCGATCGGCGATCAGCACCACGGATAACGATGACCAGACCCAACAAAATGAGTGCTGCAGCGGGCAACAGGGCCGGCGGCGGCACTTGTCCGAGCCAGATCGCCGCCACAATCGTGGCGCCGGGCATCTCGAACAAGATCGCTAGTGAGACGACTGTCGCCGAGGTATTCGCGAGCACCTTGTTCATCATCGAGTGACCAAGAAGCTGCGCCCCTAACGTGACGGCGAGGATCAGCAACCACGCCTGCGCGTCAAAACCCACGAGCGATTCCTGAAAGATGAACACCAACGGCAGGATCGTGACGGCGGAGACTGCATAAAGCACGAAAGTCATCGTGGATGTGTCAACGCTTTGCCGAACCCGTTCAGCTACCGAAACATATGCTGCTGAAAACACTGCCCCAACGAGGGCCAGAGCATCGCCGATGAGGTTCTGCGGGTCAACGGAGAGGTCGACCCCGGTCAGAACGATCACGCCACTGAAAGCGACGGTGATCCCCACCCATACTTGACGTTCAATTCGCACCCCTGTTGCGCGCGCGATGAACGCCGCCCAAATGGGTTGGGTAGCAACCAGTGCCGTGGATGCCGCGATGGTGGTCATCGTCAATGACGGAATCCAAGTGGCGAAGTGCAGACCCAAGAACACCCCGGCCCAAACCGTCAACCGCACTTCCCGGCGTGAGAGTGACGCCAATTGAGTGCGCTGCCGTAAGCCCACCCAGACCCCGGTCAAGCCGCTGCCGATCAAACAGCGCCAGAAGGCAATGGCCAGAGCCGGCGCCGCAGTGGCCGCGATCATCGGTCCGCTCAGTGAGATGAAGATGACTGCGATACCGAGCCGCCCGAGGTCCGCATTCGGGGGCCGAGTGAGGCCGGCTCCTCGTTGCCGATCCTGTTCGCCCATTTACTGCCCTTCCACCGATCCCGGAATACCGATGCGCGACGGTAGCCTTCCCGACGTGACGACCAACACCACACGTC
>DASYOJ010000042.1:0-2285 GCA_036007925.1 Candidatus Nanopelagicales bacterium | reverse complement strand
CTTGGCCTTTGTTGTCGCCAACTTCGTGCGCTGGCCCTTGCTTGGTGTGATCGTTGGTCCACTCGTCGGTACCGGCATGCGTTGGCGCAAAGACCCCGTGCTGGTGCGCGCATACGCCCGCGCCTCGTGGCTGTGGGTGTTACTGAATTTAGTCCGCGCTGCGGTTCTCCTCCCACTCATCACCGCCAACGCATTGTGGGGATTGGCAGCAACCGGGGTGTTCTTCTACTTGCTGGTTATTGCCACGGTGCTCGGTTCCTGGGTGATCATCAAGCGCTCCATCCCAGCTGACCATCCCGGAATTCGCTCCCCGCAATCACCAGGCGAGACCTCCGAAGAGCAGACTCCGTCCGCAGATCACACCGGTTGACACTCCGGACACCAGTACAGCTTGCGACCGCCCATGTCGGCCATCTGCACCTCTGCTGCGCAGAGATGGCAGGTGTGACCAGCCCTTCTGTACACGTAAACCTCGCCACCATGGCGATCGTTACGTGCGCGACGCCCCATGATCTCCGGCAAGTGCTCAGGCCGGACGGTGTCGATACGCCCGCGCTTGGTGCCCTGCTTCATGAGAACCACCAGGTCATCCCAGATGGCGTCAAACTCACCCCTGCTGACTTGCTTTCCTGGCCGATACGGGGAGATGTTGTGCCGAAACAGCACTTCAGCTCGATAGATGTTGCCCACCCCAGCAAAGACCCGCTGGTCCATCAACAACGCACCGATAGGCGCACTACTGCGGTGCACACGCTCCCAGGCAGGGGTGGGATCGGACTGGCGGATCGGATCCGGTCCGATTTTGGCGACTGCCAACTTCTTGCCAACATCATCAAGAAGTTCGCACACCGTTGGCCCGCGCAATTCGGCGTATCCGTCCGCATTGCGAAATCGCATACGGATCTGCCCTCGAGGTTCGGGGGCTTCGCCCTTGGCAATACGCCACTTGCCGAATAACCCCAAGTGCACATGCACCCACACGTCACCGAAAGAAAGGAACAGGTGCTTGCCGTGCGCTTCGACTTTCTCCAGCATCCGGCCATCAATCCGCTTCGCATCAGCAGCGAATCTGCCTTGCGGGCTATCAACTTCCACTTGGGTGCCGCGGAACAAGGTACGCAGCCGACGCGCCTGGTTGTGGATGACATTGCCTTCAGGCACGGGCGGAGATTTCCTCCCCGATCGCCACGACAAAGGCATCGACATCGTCAGCCGTGGTATCCCAGGCACACATCCAGCGCACTTCCCCTGTCGCCTGGTCCCAGGTGTAGAAGTGGAAGCGCTCCTGGAGCGCAGCGGTCACATCTGCGGGCAAAATGGCGAAGACGGCGTTCGCCTGCACTGTTTGAGTGATCTGGATTCCCGGCAGGGCACGCACACCCGCTTCCAGTCGCTTAGCCATGGAGTTAGCGTGCTGAGCGCTGTGCAGCCACAGCTCATCGGAGAGCAACGCGACGAATTGCGCACTCAGGAAGCGCATCTTGCTCGCGAGCTGCATCGATGTCTTGCGCAGAAAGTCCACTCCGGCAACGCGAGACATATCGAGCACGACCACCGCCTCGGCGAGCATCGCACCGTTCTTGGTCAATCCGAAAGACACGACATCAACACCGGCGTCGGTGGTGAACTCACGCACGGGAACTCCCAGAGCGGCTGAAGCGTTGGACAACCGGGCTCCATCCATATGCAAGGCAAGGCCGTTGGCGTGCGCCGTCTCGGCGAGTGCTGCCACTTCACCGGGTGAATACACCGTCCCCATCTCGCTGGACTGGGTAATGCTCACCGCCCCTGGTTGGGATCGGTGCACGAAGTCCATGTCAAAGCATTGGCTTTGTATGTCGGCGGGCCGCAGCTTTCCATCATCCGTTGGCACCGTCCATAACTTGATGCCTGCCACGGACTCCGGGGCCCCTCCTTCATCGGCATGGATATGAGCCGATCCGGAGCAGATAACCGACTGCCAGCGCTTGGTCAAAGCTTGCAAAGACACGACGTTCGCCCCGGTGCCATTGAAGACCGGGAGGAACTCGGCCTGCTGGCCAAAAAGATCGCGAACCATGTCAGCAGCCCGTGCGGTGACAGCATCATCGCCGTATGCCGACTGGTGACCGATGTTGACGTCGGCGAGCCGATCGAGCACCTGTGGATGCACGCCGGCGTAGTTGTCGCTGGCAAAACCGCGCCAGGGTTCCTCCATCATCTCTCGACCTTCTCTACCCTCAGTCGAATTGCGGCGCTGCGTCGCGAGTGCGTTTGATTTCGTAAAAGCCCGGGGTTTGCACCAT
>DASYOJ010000041.1:0-1988 GCA_036007925.1 Candidatus Nanopelagicales bacterium | reverse complement strand
CTTCGAGGACCTGGCCGACACACGGCGTAGTTCAGGTCTGTTCGAACCGCGAGAACGAGACCGCGACGGATACGTGCGCTGGCGCAAGGCCGTCGAACGATGCAAGGATTGGATCGACTAAGTGGACCGCCCCGACCGAATTCGCGAGATCACCCTCGACCGCCGCGAGATCACCCTTGATCCGCCTTTCGTTGCGAATTGGGATCCCACCCCGCGCACCACCTTCGAAGCTACGTTGGTGACCGTTCGAACCGACCATGGGATAACCGGTTACGGCTCTGGTGACACGATGGTTGGCTTCGAGGCCTACCAGCATTTGTTCATCGATCAACCTCTCATGGCGATGGATCGACACGTGCGTGCACTCGAGACGATCACATTTCACGCCGGGCGCTACTGGCCACTGGAGGCTGCGCTGTGGGATGCCATCGGCAAGAGCCTCGACGTGACGGTTGCCGAACTCTTCGGGGGCCACGCCGACTCCCTACCGCTGTACGCCTCGACCGGAGCTGTGGCTGATCCACACGAACGGGCGCAGATGTGCGTGGGCTTGCAGGAAGAGGGATTTCGTGCGGTGAAACTGCGGATCAACGAACGCGATCTCGCGGGCGGACTACGCACTATCGAGGCCGTGCGGTCCGCGGTCGGTGAGGACTTCGAGATCATGGTGGATCTCAACCAGTCCTGGCGCATGCCCGGGGACACCCGGCGCGGCCTAGACGCGGTGGACGTTGCCGACTTCTTAGATCGCTGCCAGGACTACCGGCTCTTCTGGGTTGAAGAACCACTCCCCCTAGAGGACACCACCGGCTTGTCCTTGATTCGCGGGAGGGGGCCGCGGCTAGCCGGTGGCGAAATGGTCCGCACGTGGCCTGAATTGGCGCGGCTCGCCCACGAGGGTGTGCTTGACGTCCTGCAGCCGGATGTGGTGCTGGCTGCGGGCATGCTACGCATGCGGTCACTCACTGATCTGCTGCGCCCGGCAGGACGCCACTTCACCCCGCACACCTGGAGCAACGGAATCGGCTTACTCGCCAACGCCCACGTAGCAGCCGGGGTCGGTGCCGGTCCCTTCCTGGAGTTCCCTTACGACCCTCCCACCTGGACGATCCAGCGCCGCGACTTCGTGTTGGCCGAACCCGTGGCCGCCCGCAACGGACGCTTGGAGATCCCCCGCCGCCCGGGCTTGGGATTCACCCCCAACCCGGAACTGTTTCCCCGAACATTGGAGTCTTCATGAGTACCGATTGGCACGAGCGCGCCAGGCTTCTCACGCCCAACACCCACGCCTTCATCAATGGCCGCCCGCATGACACGGATGAGGCCTTCACCACCACCTCTCTCGTCACAGATGAAGTCGAAATAGCCGAGTGCAGCCACCAGGATGTGGACCTCGCGGTTCGCTCAGCACGGTCGGCATTCGACGACGGTCGCTGGCGTGATCTATCTCCTGCGGCCCGCAAGAAGCGAATGCTTGCCTTCGCTGACTTGATCGACCTCAACCGCGAGGAGCTCGCACTGCTCGAAACGATCGACGTTGGTAAGCCCATCGGTGAGTCACTGCGCGTGGATGCCCCCTCAGCCGCTAAGACCATGCGTTGGTACGCCGAAGCCATTGACAAGCGTTATGACGAGATCGCACCTACGAACCGAGCTGCCATCGCTCTGGTGACCCGCGAGCCCCTCGGGGTGATCGGGGCTGTCGTTCCGTGGAACTACCCAATGATCATCTCCATGTGGAAAGTGGCACCGGCTCTGGCGATGGGCAACAGCGTGGTCCTCAAGCCTGCTGAGCAATCGCCCTTGACGGCGATCGCACTGGCCAACTTGGCATCGCAAGCAGGTATCCCTGATGGAGTGTTCTCTGTCATTCCCGGCCGAGGCCCCACGACCGGACGGGCGCTGGGTCTTCACCCGCACGTGGACAAAATCGCTTTCACGGGAAGCCCGGAGACCGGCGCTCGATTCTTGGCCTATGCCAGTGAATC
>DASYOJ010000040.1:0-2932 GCA_036007925.1 Candidatus Nanopelagicales bacterium | reverse complement strand
CGCCCGTGGGAACGCCTCCGGGAAGATCACGCTGAGCGCTCCAACGATGAGGACGCCGGCCATCTCGATCCCCACGGCAACGTAGGCAACTTTGCGCGAGGTCCTATTGCCCCGAGCGAGGGCTATCGTGGCAACGACGTACACCACGGCGGCGAAAGCCGACAGCGAGTACGCAATCGGGGCTTCATCGAATCGACCGACAATCTGGATGACGGACCGCGAGGTAGCGCCGATCGCGAAGATCGCGTAGATGACAACGAGCACTCGCCCGAAGCCTTGATTCGTGGCGATCGTTTTCCGCTCAGACACCAGCCCACACCTGCTGAATGCGAACCACGAGCACCGGCATAACCAAAGCTACGACGAGCACTACCCCCGAGCCCGCGCGGGTTTCGTCGTTCTTCGACCACCACCAGGCACCGACTGGAATGAGTGGCGACAGGAGCAAGTAGCCGACGAATTCCGCACGCGCGAAGTCTCGATCCGTGCCGAGCATCTGGACGATGCCCCCGATCGCCAGCACTACGAACATGGCCGCGAGGAGCAGTTGGGCCCCTTGCAAGTACCGGCCGACGGGGCGCTTCATCACTAGGTAGACGCCAGCCCACACAGCGATCACTAACCCCACGACGACGGTGGCGGTGGCGAAGGGACCGGTCACGCGCCAAGTCTGTCAGGAGACTGGATAGTGCCGTAGGCTCGCGGGGTGGATGACAAGCCCGATCAGCCGAGTTGGACTCCGTATGCCTACATCGGTACCGGCATCATCGGCCTACTGGTCATCATCTTCGCCTTACTCAGCGGGCAAGCTGGACTCATCGAGGCGGTCATTCTCGGTGTCTCGGTGGCCGTGATCATCGTGGGCGTGAAGCAATTGCGCGAACGCCGCACCGGCTAACGGGATCGCATCGTGCGCATTCCCGCGCAGATGACCGCCGTGCAGTTGAACGGACACGGTGGGCTTGATCAACTGGTTCTGCGCGAGGACGTTCCGGTTCCTGAACTTCGCGCCGATCAGGTACTGATCCATGTGGGTGCTTCCTCGGTGAACAACACCGATATCAACACCCGAATCGGGTGGTACACCCGCGAGGAATCAGCAGACGAGACATCGTGGTCGGGGACGCAGTTGCACTTCCCGCGCATCCAAGGAGCCGACTGCTGCGGACGCATCGTGGCTGTAGGTGCACATGTCGATGCTTCGCGCATCGGGGAGCGTGTGTTGGTGCGCACTATGCAGGCACCCGAGCCCGTGGACGGTGAGCTTGTTCCCATCACCCTCGGTTCGGAAATTGACGGCGCCTTCGCGCAGTTCGTAGTTGTCCGATCCAGCGAAGCGTTCGCCATCGACAGCGATCTGTCCGATGTCGAGCTGGCGACTTTCCCGTGCGCGTATTCCACGGCAGAGGGTCTACTCCAGCGTTCTGGGCTCGGGGAGGAGCGGGTGCTGATCACCGGGGCATCCGGCGGTGTTGGTTCCGCGCTGGTTCAGCTGGCAGTGGTGCGGGGAGCATCGGTGGTGGCCGTGGCCAGCGAACAACACCACGAGGCGATCGTGGCGCTCGGCGCTGAGCAGGTACTAGATCGAAACGCCGGGTTGGTCACCGAACTAGGTGCGAGTTCGGTGGACGTTGTGATCGACGTGGTGGGCGGAGATCGCTTTCCCGAACTGCTGGAGCTGCTTCGCCCCAGCGGCCGCTACGCAACATCCGGCGCGGTCGCGGGCGCGCACGTGGATCTAGACCTGCGGGATCTGTACTTGAAGGACCTCACACTGTTCGGGTGCACCTTCCACCCGCCGAGCGTCTTCGCATCGCTGATCGAGCACATCGAGTCCAGGCGCCTGCGCCCGCTACTGGCCGCTACCTATCCGCTTGAAGAGATCGACGCAGCTCAAGAGCGGTTCCTGGCCAAGGACTTCGTGGGCAAAATCGCGCTGGTTCCGCCACCTGTTGACTAGTCGTGCTTGGAGTCGGTCTCCTCATCGTCCTTGTCACGGTGGTGGCTGGCCACCGACTCAATGCCATCGGCGGCGCCTTTGGCGGTGCCGGCGACGATGTGACCGGCCACGTTCGCGACATCCGCTAAACCATGACCGGCGATCTTCGCGCTCTTCTTCCACTTGTCCTTAGTTTCTTCTTCCATAACCGACCTCCTGCTCCCACAGTAGCGACCGACGGGTTACCGTGGCAGCACGATGGCTTCCTTCACGCGTGGGTTGTTCGTAAGTTCCCTCGCCCTACTGATCACGCTAATACCGGTATTGCCGATGAGCCTGGCAGCACAAACGTCCGAACCTTTCCCGTTCCCCGATTACACGGCTGTGGATTACACCCAGATTCCGATTCAAGAAACCGGCGTGGTCGATGTAGTGGCCGATGGGGACACCATTCGATTCATCGAAAACGGCTCGAGTGATTACGTCACTGTTCGCTTGCTGGGCATCAACACACCGGAGGTTCGTGGCTTTTACAACAAGCACCGCGAGGAGGACATGTGTGGCGCGGTGGCTGCAACAGAGTTGCTGTCTTCGATGCTTCCGCCCGGCTGGCCCGTGCAACTGCGATCCTTGCGCAAGGAATCCTCTGGCTTCGATGGTCGTTTGCGTCGTTACGTATTCGCATGGAACCCGGCAACCCAGGCCTACGATCTCGACGTTCAAGCTGTCATCGCACAAGCGGGTTTGGCGATGTGGTTCACGGTGGCTGACGAGGCCGCGTTGTCCTACCCCTATGCGGTTCTGATTTCGCAGGCCCAACTTGCTCGCCGCGGCATTTGGGACCCGAATTACTGCGGTCCAATCGAGCAACCAGAGGCGTCCTTGAGTGTCATCGCGCACTGGAACGCCGCCGGTAACGACAACGCCAATCCAAACGGTGAATACGTGATCGTCCGTAACACCGGCGCTGGACCCATCGACATCAGCGGTTGG
>DASYOJ010000039.1:0-7088 GCA_036007925.1 Candidatus Nanopelagicales bacterium | reverse complement strand
TATCAAGGAGTGAGCCAACGTGGCTGAAATGTTCTACGACGACGACGCCGATCTGTCGATTATCCAAAACCGCAAGGTGGCCATCATGGGCTTCGGCAGCCAGGGCCATGCCCACGCGTTGTCGTTGCGGGATTCGGGTGTTGATGTTCGGGTAGGACTCAAGGAAGGCTCCCAATCGCGCGCCAAGGCCGAAGAGGAGGGCCTTCGTGTTGTCGATCCGGCAACGGCGGCTGCTGAAGCCGACGTCATCATGGTGTTGGTACCTGATCCCGCCCAAAAGAAGCTCTATGCCGAGGCAATCGCTCCCAATTTGAAAGATGGAGATGCGCTGTTCTTTGCGCATGGCTTCAACATTCGCTTTGGCTTCGTGAAGCCGCCGGCGAATGTCGATGTCTGCATGGTTGCCCCTAAGGGTCCAGGTCACCTCGTGCGGCGTGAATACGTTGCTGGACGCGGCGTTCCGGTTCTCGTGGCGGTTGAACAAGACGCGACAGGCAATGCATGGGCGCTGGCGCTGTCCTACGCGCGTGCGTTAGGCGGATTGCGGGCTGGCGGAATCAAGACCACCTTCACCGAAGAAACTGAGACGGATCTCTTCGGCGAGCAGGCCGTGCTCTGCGGTGGGGCTAGTCAACTGGTCATGTATGGATACGAAACCCTGGTCGAGGCCGGTTACCAGCCCGAGGTCGCCTACTTCGAGTGTTTGCACGAACTGAAATTAATCGTCGACCTGATGTACGAAGGTGGCATCGCCAAGCAACGCTGGAGTGTGTCCGATACTGCTGAATACGGCGATTATGTATCGGGTCCACGCGTTATCGATCCACACGTGAAGGAAAACATGCAGGCTGTGCTGGCCGACATCAAAAATGGTGCTTTTGCTCAACGCTTCATGGATGACCAGGAGGCTGGCGGTCCTGAGTTCAAGGCGTTGCGCGAGAAGGGCGAGAAGCACCCCATCGAGGCGGTTGGTCGCAAACTGCGCACGCTGATGAGTTGGGTCAAGGGTGATGATGACTACGTCGAGGGCAGCGCAGCGCGCTGATCACCTGGACCATGCCGGGTAAGACTGGAGACGCCAAGACGTGTTCGTCGTGTGGTCGGCAGATGGTGTGGCGAAAGTCCTGGGAGCGCAACTGGGACGAGGTGAAGTACTGCTCGGAGGCTTGTCGTAAGCGGAAGATAAGTCCAGTCGATGTGGAACTCGAGCACCGCATTCTGGCAATCCTTGACAGCCGTAAGTCCGGCGCCAGTCTATGTCCGAGTGAGGCGGCTCGGGCCGTCGGCGGGGATGATTGGCGCAGCCTCATGGAACCTGCGCGCCGCGCTGCGCGACGTCTCGTCGAGGCAGGAGAGGTTGAGATCACACAGCAGGGTCGCGTGGTGGATCCCTCTCATGCCAAAGGCCCGATCCGTATTCGTAGGTCATGACGGTGATCACTAGGCAACTTCCTGAACCTCATGGTGACCGCTTGGAGATCCTCGCATGGGTCGCCACGCACCTAGGAGATCTGGCATCGGGTGAACAACGCGCTTCCTCAACAACAGGAGGGCAAGCGGCAGCCGATGCTGCGCTGCAGTCTTTTGACGTCACTGGATATGCGCGGCGTCGAAACAACGTGTTACCGGTCGCGCGGCGTGGTGCTTCGCGACTTTCCCCGTACATCCGTCACGGCTTACTTACGCTGCCTGCGGTCTGGGAGCACGTTGCGGGTGGACCATCCGATGATGTGGAGAAATTTCGCGACGAGCTCCTGTGGCAGGAGTACGCCCGCCATCTGTATGCCCGAATGGGCACCGCCACGCGACGCTCGCTGCGCTTTACCGTCGATGAGGACACTGTTCGCGCAGAACACAACCCTTGGGATGTGGAGGCTGCGTGTTTGCAGGAGTCGTGGCGAGAACTTGTTGAGACCGGATACCTCACGAATCAAGCTCGAATGTGGTTGTCGTCGCACTGGTCGGTGCGCCACCGATGGGGATGGCGCGATGGAGAAGACCTCTTCTTTCGCCATCTGCTCGATGGCTCTCGAGCGGCCAATCGGGCTGGGTGGCAGTGGACAAGCGGTGCCTTGACGGGAAAGCCATATGGATTCTCCCGTTGGCAGGTCCGTAAACGCGCCCCCGAACTTTGCCAGCGATGCCCCGTTAGCGAAGCGTGCCCGATCGAGGATTGGCCGCAGGATCTTCCACCGGAGCAGCGCTCGCTCGTGGATCCACGTATGCGGCGCGACGAAGACTGGGAATCGACCGGAGGACCGGTACTCGTGCAGCGAACCAGCAGCCCGACCGAAGTCTGGATGACCGCAGAAAGTCTTGGGGAAGACGATCCGGCTGCACGCGCCCATCCAGACCTACCGACTGTGTTCGTCTTCGATGAGCCGCTGCTTCGCCGGCTGCGTCTGGCATTCCCGCGATTGGTTTTCTTGGCGGAAACTCTCGCCGAGATTGCTGAGCGCCGGGAACTGATCGTCTATCGGGGTGAACCGGCGGAGGTGCTTGCGGAGCGATCAGTGGCCACCACATTCGCCCCGGTACCGGGCTGGCATCGCATCGCGCAGGCGGCTCCACCAGCAGAGATTCACCCATGGCCGTGGCTGCGACGACCCCATGGTGGATCCATCACGTCTTTTACGGCGTGGTCCAGGTCACGTGGCAATCGCCCGTGAATGCGAGGTGAGGGTGCGCCGATAGGATCGCGTGGTGCCTAAATCGCGTGTGCTCATTGCCGAAGAGTTATCTCCCGCAACAGTCGAGGCCCTTGGTCCTGATTTTGAGATTGTGCGATGCGATGGCGCCAAACGCGAGGAGCTGCTTCCGGCGATAGCCGACGTCGATGCGATCTTGGTGCGCTCTGCCACCAAGGTGGATGCTGAGGCCATTGCCGCGGCCAAGAATTTGAAAGTGATCGCACGGGCCGGCGTGGGCCTGGACAACGTCGATGTGAAGGCCGCCACCCAAGCCGGTGTCATGGTCGTGAACGCCCCCACTTCCAACATCGTCAGCGCGGCCGAACTCGCTGTCGGCTTGTTGCTAGCAAGCGCCCGCAACATCGTGCCCGCGAACTCCGCCCTTCACCGCGGTGAATGGAAGCGATCCAAGTACACCGGCGTCGAAGTGGCTGACAAGACCGTAGGTATCGTCGGCCTCGGGCGAATCGGGATACTCGTTGCACAGCGATTAGCAGCCTTCGGCGTCGAATTGATCGCTTACGATCCTTATGTTCAACCAGCTCGGGCCGCACAACTCGGTGTTCGGATGGTCACTCTCGACGAACTGCTCGCGGAGTCCGATTTCATCACCGTCCATCTGCCCAAGACCCCCGAGACCGTGGGGCTCATCGGTGAAGAAGCGCTATCCAAGGTTAAGCCGACTGTTCATATCGTGAACGCGGCTCGCGGCGGCATCATCGACGAAGCCGCCCTATTCACGGCGATGTCCGAGGGCCGGGTAGCTGGTGCCGGCCTCGACGTCTACGCCTCCGAACCGTGCACCGATTCGCCCCTGTTCACCTTGGAGAACGTTGTTGCGACTCCGCACCTAGGCGCCTCCACCGATGAGGCCCAGGAGAAGGCGGGCATCGCGGTTGCTAAATCGGTGCGTCTTGCGCTGGCGGGTGAACTCGTTCCAGATGCCGTCAATGTGCAAGGTGGGCAAATAGAGGAAGATGTCAAAGCACTTCTGCCGCTGGCCGAGCAGGTCGGGGCGGTGTCCTGCGGCCTGGCAAGTGCAGCCGTAGAGCGGGTGGATATCGAGGTGCTTGGAGACATCATCGAACATGATGTCCGCGTCTTGGAACTCTCGGCGCTCAAGGGTGTTTTCCAGATGCTCGTGCACGATCCAGTTTCGTATGTCAACGCGCCGGTGTTAGCCGAACAACGGGGTGTGGAAGTTGCTCTGACAACCGACTCCACTAGCGGCGATCACCGATCCTTGCTGCGGGTGCTTTTGACCTTGACCGATGGAACAACGGTGTGCGTTGGTGGAACCGTAGCCGGACCGCGTCATCAGGGAAAGATCGTTGAAGTTGATGGCTTTGATGTCGACGTACCGCTCAGTGACTACCTCGCGTTCTTCCGCTACCACGACAAGCCCGGTGTTGTGGGAATCGTGGGTAATGTGCTTGGCGATGCGGGCATCAATATTGGTGGCATGCAAGTCAGTCGAGACGACACTGATCACGCGTTGATCGTGCTAAGCGTTGACTCACCGATCCCCGGTGAGATCGTCGACGCGATCACCGAGCAAATTGGTGCTCATTCTGGGCGCTTTGTATCCCTGGGTGGCTAGTTCGGCCTGTTAGTTCGCTGGCTCACGCCATCGGGACATCAGAACGGCTGAAAGCGTGCCCACGAGGAATACGACGGCTGCGCCGGCGACGTACGTTTCGGCGGAAGCGAGTTCGAATGCGGACCGAATGCTTGCTTCAACGTTCTCACGTTGACTAGCTGGCTCTTTCGCCGCTGCCGCGAGCGCGGATTGCACTGAGCCACTGTTAGCGCCGGTGGCACTTTGTTCACGACCGCTGAAAGTTGTGGACAGCACCGTGCCCAAGACGGCCACGCCAAATGAGGCGCCCAGAAAACGCGAGAGCATGCTCGTACCCGATGCGGTTCCGGTGAGGTTGTCAGGAAGTGCATTCAAGATGACGACCGAACCCAGCGGAATACTGAAACCCCAGCCGATTCCGCTGATGCACGTGGCGAGGATGACGAGAGCGACGGATCGTTGTGAACTGGTCACAGCGAGGATGACAAAGCCAATGAACATGAACAGCAGACCCACATCTATTGCCCGCGCTGTACCCCACCGCGTGGCCAGTTTCGGGCTGAGTCGTGAGGTCACCCAGAAGACGGCCGCGAAAGGGACCAGGGACAGACCGATGCTCAAGGTGTCCAGGCGTTCAATGGCGTCCAGATGCTGGGGGACGAGGAACAAGGTCCCCGTGAAGGACACGTATGTGATGAACAGTGCTAGAGCAGCGCCTGTGACGGCTGGGTAGCGCAAGACTGTGAGGTTGAACATGGGGTGTGTTGTGTGCATCTCCCACATGGCAAACAGCGCAAGGACCAAAACACCAATCGCCCCGATACCCAGAATGAATGGGTTCGTCCATCCATACCTGGGTGCTTCGATGATGGCCCCTAGTAGCAACGTGAAGCCCATCACCGACAATACTGCGCCGGGGACATCAAGCCTTTCTTGCGCGTCTCCTTGCGTATCGGGAATAACGCGGAAACCGATCAGGACGATGACCGCCATGAAAGGCACGTTTACCAAGAAGATCCAGTGCCAATCGAGGAACTGGATCAAGGTGCCGCCGAGGATGGGTCCGGCGGCCAAACCGGCGGCGCCAGCTGTCGCCCATACGCCTATGGCCTTGGCGCGCTCGGCGGGGGAGAAGAGGCTGGAGATCAAGGAAAGCGCTGGAGTCAGCAGCATCGCTGCACCAACGCCCATCACCACGCGAGCGCCGATCAGCGAACCGATGTTCGGCGACAGTCCAGCTAGGAGCGAGCCGAGCCCGAAGGTTGTGAGCCCGCCGAGGAATACCCACTTGCGGCCGAAGCGCTCACCAAGTGCTCCCCCGAGCAGCAGCAGCCCAGCCAGGGCGATGTTGTAAGCATCCATCACCCACTGAAGCGCGGAGGTGGATGCCCCCAACTCGGTGCCGATGCTGGGAAGTGCGACATTCGTGATGGTGACGTCGGTCGCTACGAAGAATCCCGCGACGGCGATGACAAGGAGGGCTGCGCTTTTGCTGCCACCAGGCTTTCCCGGCTTCGGCACGACTACCAGTGATGATGCACTCGGATGAGCGTGGGAGCCGAGGATGTGCATCAAGAGTCTCGCTGCGCTCGATTCACGGCACTGATGATGCCTTTGAGCGAGGCAGTGGTGATCGAGGGATCGATACCCACACCCCACAACACTCGCTCACCCACGGCACATTCCAAGTAGGCGGCAGCTCGGGCATCACCGCCGGCACTCATGGCGTGCTCGGCGTAGTCCAGGACGCGTACATCTACACCGTGAGATGCCATGGCCGCGCAGAAAGCGGCGACCGGGCCGTTACCAGCCCCCGTCAAGGAGACCTCTGATCCGTTGTCTGTCATGACGACGGCAACGGTTGTTTCACCATCTACTGCCGAGTCCTGCTGCACGGAAGTCAGGGAGAAGCGTCCCCATGGCGCATCCGCATTAGGTAGGTATTCGTCGTAGAAGGTTGCCCACATGTCCTCGGGTGAGACCTCGCCGCCTTCGGAATCGGTGATGTTTTGGACGACTTGCGAGAACTCGATCTGCAGGCGCCGTGGCAAGTCAAGGTTGTGCTCAGTGCGCATCACGTAGGCAACCCCACCTTTTCCGGATTGGGAATTCACCCGGATGACGGCCTCGTAGGTGCGGCCGACGTCTTTGGGATCGATGGGCAGGTAGGGAACTTGCCAACGGAACGCATCCACTTCCAGGCCTGCTGCGGCTGCATCGTCTGCCATGGCATTCAGGCCCTTGTTGATGGCGTCTTGATGCGATCCAGAGAAGGCCGTATAGACGAGGTCGCCCCCATAGGGATGGCGTTCGTGCACGGGGATCTGGTTGCAATACTCCACGGTCCGGCGAACGTGATCAATGTCGGAGAAGTCGACCTGAGGGTCCACGCCCTGGCTAAGCAGATTCATGCCCAACGTGACGAGGCAAACGTTGCCGGTGCGCTCACCGTTACCGAACAAGCAACCCTCGATCCGATCAGCGCCGGCCATGTAGCCCAACTCAGCCGCCGCAACCGCAGTTCCGCGATCGTTATGCGGGTGCAATGACAGCACAATGGAGTCACGTCTATCAAGGTTGCGGCTCATCCATTCGATCGAATCGGCGTAGACGTTAGGTGTCGCCATTTCGACGGTGGCCGGCAAGTTCAAGATCACCTTGCGCTCGGGTGTTGGCTGCCAGACATCGGTCACGGCATTGCAGACCTCGAGAGCGAAATCCAACTCGGTCCCGGTATACGACTCGGGGGAGTACTGAAAGTAGACGTCTGTTTCGTCACGCATTTCGTCGGCAAACTTTTGACACAACTGTGCACCGTG
>DASYOJ010000038.1:0-3095 GCA_036007925.1 Candidatus Nanopelagicales bacterium | reverse complement strand
GAATCACCCTAGATGCCGCCCCTACGACGACCTCGTCAGTCTAACCCGATGCGCCTTGCCTGGCACGAAGCCGTGCGGCCCGTTCCTGAGCCTGGCGGGTCAACTCGTTTCTCAGGGCTGCGGGCTCCATAAGGATGACCTGTCCTGCGCGGCCCAGGCAAAAGCGCAGTAGGTAGCCGTCGGAGGCGTAGGTGAGGGTGCCCGTGGGCCACGCACGCCCATCGGGGGTCTGGTCTGTGGCCAGTCCATCCGCGGTGACCGGGTCGCTGTCCCAGATCCAGGCGGCATCGGGATTCACGGCAATCCGGGCTACCGGGGCATCGGCGGGTAGGGCGGGGCCGCTGGCAACTGGTGGGGTGGCCGCCTGCGCGTTGGACTCAGGCCCGGGCGCCTGGGGCACAGGCGTGGCCGAGACGATGCGGTCGGCGCGAAACGTGCGGATGTCTTCGGCGAGTTCGCACCAGGCTTCTACATAGATGTGCCCATCGACGGTGTAACTGGCCCGCGGAGCGATGCGTCTGCGGGTGATGGCATCGCTGGTGGCCGAGGCGTACTCGATCTCCAAACCCCCTTCGTTGCCGATTGCCGCGGACAACGCATCGAAGACCGCGGGGTCGGCATCAATCTGGACATCCACGTCCGGAGTCGATGCACTCGCCGCCTGCAACTTGCCGATCGCTGAGCGCAAAGCGCTGCGGTCGTGATCCCCGGGGATCTGCGCGAGCACGCGCAGCGCCACCACCAGCGATGCTGCTTCCTCACCGGTCAATCGCAAGGGCCGATCCAACGTGATCGGATCCAGAACATGAATGCGCTCGTCGTCCCAGAACTGGATATCCAGAAGTTGATCGGGTCCGTAACCGGGAATTCCGCACACAATGAGCTGCCACAGATCGGTGGTCAGTTGCTCAGGTGTGACATCGAAATGCTGGGCTGCCTCTTTGATGGTGACGCCGTCGTTGTTCTTCAACCACGGCACGAGTGCAAGAAGTCGGGCCAACCTACTCGCCGCATTTTCGCTCATGGGTGCGCTGCCACGATGCGATCAAGTCCGGCCACAACATCGTCAACAAGATCAGGCGGCGCCTCAACCACGACCGAGGCGTCTGCCCGCCACAGCAACGTCAGCAATTCAAAACGTGGTGCGCGGATCGTCCAGGTATCGTCTGAGACGTGTTGAGCGCCGGCTAGACGACGTAATTCCGCGCCGGTTCCCGCAGGGATGAGCACCGTGGCTTCGACTTCATCGCCGCCTTCTGCTCGCACCGTCGTGCGGGGTTCGTGGGTGCGCTCGGTCACGGGCTGGGCGGTGATGGACACCGGTCCGCTGATGCGCGAGAGCCGAAACACCCGTTCGTCACCTCGATCGGTGTCCCAGCCGATGAGATACCAGCGCCCCGATAGCGAGCGAACCATCCACGGTTCCACGGTGCGCTTCTCGAGCTCTGGCGCACCGGGCTTGCGATAGGCGAAGCGGATGGTGCGCCGGTCACGGATAGCGCGCATGACCGGTAGCAAAGCGGCATCGGTGGCCGAGATCGAACCGAAGGTGGTGGGCACTTCCACCGATTGACCGGAGTCTGAAGTTGCTTCGAGTTTGCGCACCGCGGTCACCGCCGCCGGGGCCAACACGGCTTCGTCCCATACCCGTGCAGCCACGGACAGCACCGCTAACTCTTCGGCGGTCAAATCGATATCACCCTGGCGATACTCGTCTTCATCAATGCGGTAACCCAAGACCTCGCCGTGGGCATCGGACACGGTGATGACCGGGATGCCCATAGCCCGCAACTCGTCCTTGTCACGCTCGAACATCCGCTCGAAGGCTGCCGTGCTTGCGTCCGGGTCGTAGCCGGCGACGCTGCGTTGAATCACCGCCCGCGATACGGGGGCGTGCGCAGCGAGCAAAGCGATGACCACATTGAGCAATCGCTCGGTGCGCGAGACGCTCATGTTCCTACTTGACGTCCACGAGGTCGATGATGAAGACCAACGTCCGGCCCGATAGCCGGTGGCCACCGCCGGCGGGGCCGTAGGCCAACTCCGGTGGGATCACCAGTTGCCGGCGACCCCCAACCTGCATGCCCGGGATGCCTTCTTGCCAGCCGGCGATGAGCCCGGAAAGCGGGAACACGATGGTCTCTCCACGATCCCAGGATGCATCGAACTGCTCCCCTGTTTCGAAGTCGACGCCCACGTAGTGCACCTCGACGGTGTCGCCCGCGCTGGCTTTCGATCCCTGCCCGACGGTGATGTCGGTTACCACGAGTTCTGCTGGCGCCGGACCTTCGATGAAGTCAATCTCGGGCTTGTCACTCATATGTGTGCCTTCCTCGCTGTGGTCGACGGTCGTGGTGGTTATTGGCCAACGCCGAGGAGTTCCACGACGAAGACGAGGGTCTCCCCCGGCTCGATCCCTGGAGGCGGATTGTCGCCGTAGGCCAGATCGCTCGGGATGACCAGGACGCGTCGTTCCCCGACCTGCATTCCAGGGATTCCATCGACCCAACCTTGGATCAGCTGACCTTGAGATAGCGGGAAGGTGGCCGGTGCTCCGCGAGCCCAGGAGGAATCGAATAGCGCGCCGGTGGCCATTCCGACGCCGCAGTACTCGACAGTGATGACGCTGTCCAAGACGGCCTGCTCACCATCACCGGGGCGGATTTCGGTGGAGACGAGCTCGGCTGCCGGGGCTGCGCCTTCGCGGATGTAGACCAGGGGAACGTCTTCGTCCAGGACGGAAACATCCGACGTTACCGAGACTCCTGAGGCCGAATCGCTTTCGGTCGGCTCCTCAGAAGAACTGCAGTCGGTTACCAGGAAGGAACCTTCGGCGGTGACTTGCGTGGCGCCCGTCCCGGAAGTTTCCGAACCGCCGCAGGCACTCACGACACCGATGGACAAGACGACAAGGGCTGCGGCCACACCGCGTTTACGAATCCTCACCACGGCAGGCTACGGCACGCATCCCTACATGCTCGCCAGGAGTCGCTCGACACGGTCATCGGTGTGGGCAAACGGGTCCTTGCACAACACCGTGCGCTGGGCTTGGTCGTTCAATTTCAGGTGCACCCAGTCCACCGTGAAGTCCCGCC
>DASYOJ010000037.1:0-1979 GCA_036007925.1 Candidatus Nanopelagicales bacterium | reverse complement strand
CCCGTCGGTTTATTGGTGGCTGCGCGCTCTCCCGGTGACCGCGTAGCGCCCCTAGCGTGGTGGTACTCACACGCGGGCGCAAGTTGAACAAGCCATGAAGCACATAACGCTCAGATAACGAAGTGCCGTTATGTCCGATTTCGCCACACTAGGCTGGCGATGTGCCCCGAACGCTGCGCCTCCCTCGGGACCTCGTCGAACAGATCCTGGCCCACGCCCGGCGAGACCATCCGGACGAAGCCTGTGGGGTCGTAGCCGGGCCGAGTTACCACCAGCCGGAGCGTTTCCTACCCATGGTTAATGCCGCCCGCTCGCCCACCTTCTACGAATTCGATTCCGCGGACCTGCTTCGGCTATACCGGGACATGGACGATCGCGATGAGGTGCCCGCGATCGTGTACCACTCCCATACGGCTACCGAGGCTTACCCGTCGCGCACCGACATCGCCTATGCCTCCGAGCCCGATGCCCATTACGTACTGCTGTCCACCCGGCAGACCGGTAACGATCCCGGCCCCTACGAACTGCGCTCGTTCCACATCGTGGACGGCGAGGTCACCGAAGACGTCGTCGTCGTTGAGGAAGATGAGGAAGGCCTGCCCTAGTCAGCTGCGAAGGCTTCGCACCTGGAATCCCCGCGATGGTGGGGCTGGCCCTCTCGCCCTACCCTGGAGGTCTCACTCCAGAAAGGTCCACCATGTCCGTCGAAGTTCGAATCCCCACCATCTTGCGCACCTACACCGGCGGCGAGAAGACCGTTTCGGCCGAAGGTGCTTCGTTGCAAGAGTTGGTAGCCAACTTGGATGCGGCCTACCCGGGAATCGGTGAGCGGCTGGTCGACGAATCTGGACTACGCCGGTTCGTGAACGTCTACCTCAATGATGAAGACGTGCGCTTCCTCGAAGGACTGGGGACCGCTGTTGCCGATGGCGATTCGGTGACGATCCTGCCCGCGGTCGCCGGCGGCTGACATGCGTTTTGATTCGCTGCTCGATTCGGTCGGTCACACGCCGCTGGTTGGGCTGCCGTCACTTTCCCCGAGCGCCGATGTCCGGTTGTGGGCCAAACTCGAAGACCGTAACCCGACCGGATCGGTCAAGGACCGAGCCGCCGTGGCGATGATCATCCAGGCGGAAAAAGACGGTTTACTCCATCCGGGAGCCACGCTGCTCGAACCCACAAGTGGTAACACCGGAATTGCATTGGCGATGGTCGCCAAGCAACGCGGCTACCGACTCGTGTGCGTCATGCCCGAGAACACATCCGACGAGCGCACGCAGTTGTTACGCATGTGGGGTGCGGAGGTCATCTACTCGCCGGCAGCCGGTGGATCTAATGAAGCAGTGCGTGTTGCGAAGGAAATCTCGGCCGAGAATCCCGATTGGGTGATGCTCTACCAGTATGGAAATGAAGCAAACGCCCGCGCGCACTACGAAACAACCGGCCCGGAGTTGATCGCGGACTTGCCGACCATCACCCATTTCGTTGCCGGGTTGGGAACCACGGGAACGCTGATGGGGGCGGGCAGGTTCTTGCGCGAAGCCAAGCCCGATGTGCAGATCGTCGCCGCTGAGCCGCGCTACGGGGAACTCGTCTATGGACTACGCAATCTCGATGAAGGTTTTGTTCCGGAGTTGTACGACGAATCGGTCCTGACGACCCGGTACTCGGTAGGCCCCAGGGATGCCGTGCGCCGAACGCGCGAACTGCTGGACAAGGAAGGCATCTTCGCGGGTATATCCACAGGTGCGATCGTGCATGCTGCACTAGGCATGGCCGCGAAGGCGGAGAAGGCCGGGGAACGCGCCGATATCGCGCTCATCGTGTGTGACGGCGGATGGAAGTACCTATCGACCGGTGCGTATGAGGGCACGCTCGAAGAGGCCGAGGCAGCGCTCGAGGGCCAACTCTGGGCGTAGGCTGGCGCGGCGATGGACGCCGTAGCGAGCAATGACGCCCCCATCGGGATCTTCGATTCC